>DAEH01000086.1 GCA_002497685.1 Euryarchaeota archaeon UBA169 | reverse complement strand
CTGGATCGCTGATGTTGTTGAGAGCGAATGGAATTACTATACTAACAAATCCTACTCTGGCGATTATTCATGGTACCTAGGAAATCCAAATACTGAAACTTATAGTGCATCATTAAATGATTCATTAGAATCTCCATTATTTGATATCGGAGATGGCTCTGAGAAATATGTTTCTGCAATGGTCTGGTTTGCCATTGATGGACCTTACGATTTTGTTAATCTTGAAATAAATCAATCTGGTGAATGGGAATCTCTAGAAGTCATTCCTGGAGATGATGGTGATTATTCAAGCGATTATGATGGTGCTGATGATAATGGATGGTTGTATCTTGAAAGTGATGTGAGTGAATATGAAGGAGATGTTTCATTTAGATTAAGATTTGAATCAAACACATACACTCAGCTTGAGGGATTGTATGTGGATAATTTTGCTGTTTACAGTCTTCCACCTATACCTAATGATGTAGGAACAAAACAAGTTGATGCGCCTGATACTGCGAAACCAGGAAGAGCTGTAATATTTACATCTGAAATTTACAATTTTGGAACAAATGATCAAGAAGATTTTGATATAAGAGGTACAGTTACAAGAGATGATGGAACTGAAGTGTATAATGAAACTCAAACTATAGACGAACTAGAATCAAAAACTAATTCAACATTAGAATGGACTTGGGAAGGAGGTCCTGAAGGTACTTACACCATAAGAGTAGAAACTCTCTTATCTGGAGATGAAAGAGCTGGAAATAATCCAAAAGAGAAGAATATAGACATTGCTGAAAGTGGATATAACATCGCTTTGGCAGTACAAGATCAGGCAAAAGACGTCTTATCTGGTGAATCTGTAGCGTTTAATTTTACAGCAACGAATACCGGTGAAAAAAGTGGATATTACGATATAACTGTAGATTCTGAGCAGGAAGATGATTGGAATATTATTTCACACCTAAGCTCTCTTTATCTCACGTCAGGTTCAAGTCAGAACTTTACTGTAGTTGTCATTGCTCCTACTCTCGAGCCAAGCGGTAATGAACATGCATTTACCGTAACTATAACAAGCAGAGACGATCCTGAAACTGAAGATAGTAGCGATATTTCTGCAACTCCATTCTACCATTCACAAGAAGGAGGCGATAAAGTGCTCTTAATCGATGCAAATTTTGGTAAAAATAATGGATACGATAGTTATTACGATGTTGACAAAGTTGATTCTCGTTTAAAAATAGCTTTACAACAATACTTTACTGATGGAGAAAGTCGAGGTTATGATGTCTACACAATGCCTTATGATAGTGAACTTGGATCATACGGAGAGTTAGGACCTTATCCTACTTTAGATTTAATGAGCTCTTATGATGTTGTAATATGGACTCAGGGAGATCATAATCAAAGAAATATAACTTTGTGGCAAAATTGTATTCGTGATTACTTAGATGAAGGTGGAAACCTTTGGATAATGGGTCAACAATTTTTGACTGCTCTTAATGGAACTGATGGGCCTCGGAATTCTGGAGACTTCGAATATGATTATTTTATGATAGAACATGTTCGAAATAGTGCAGGAACTCCTGACCCACTAATAGGAGTAGATGATGATGAAATATTTGGAGATGCTGAATATAATATGGGTGACACGAGCATATATTTTTCAGATAATTCAGATTGGATACGCCCAAGAGATGAAGCTATTGGGGCTTTCTATACTGATAGAAGTAACTGGTGGCACATAGTAGACACTGTTAGCGATCCAAACAGGAAAGCAAGCAGCCCAACACACTCTATGTGGATAGGTGATGAGTCTAAAGAAGAAGGTGAATACGGCAGCGGATGGGATTATTCCATTTATACCTCTGAAGGATATTCTCTGGGCAATGGAGCTCAACTTTCATTTCAACATTATTATGATACTGAAAGTGAAAGTTACGCATACGATGGAGGAAATGTACAAATTTCAATTGATGATGGAGAGACCTGGGAGGTAATTCAACCTAATGGTGGATATCCGGCTCAATCTGTTAGTGGATTAGATGGAGAACCGGGATATCATGGGCAATCTGATGGCTGGGTTCAAGCTACATTTGACCTATCAAATTTTTCTGGTGAAGAAGTTAAATTAAAATGGAGATTCGGCTCTGACGGCGTCATTGACAATTATGAAGGTTGGTACTATGATGATGTTGAACTTACTTCTAATGGTGGAACTACAAGCCACCTTTCTGATGATATGGAAAGTGGAATGGATAATTGGAATGATGAAGCTCAAGTTTTCAATATGTCTTTACATTATGAAGGTGATTATCGCTTAATTGTATCTCCTTTCACTTTTGGGAAAGTGAATACTTCGAATGATCGGGAAGATATGGTAGGAAGAGCTCTTGATTGGTTAAGGGCGTCTGCTGCAGCTGATGATGTAGGAGTAAAAGTACTCAAATTGGAAAGTGATGCAAAGGAAAATTCAACTATTGCTTTTTCAAGTATTATCAAAAATTATGGATCTGATACTCAAGCTGCAATTGATGTTAAAGCTACAGTTTTAGATTCAAACGAGAATGAAATATGGACTGATAATCAACAAATATCTGGGCCATTAGAATCCGGTGAAGAAGAAACTTTACAATGGGAATGGGAGAGTAATAATCCTGGCGAATATTTGATTATTGTAGAAACTACAAAAGAAGATGA
>DAEH01000063.1 GCA_002497685.1 Euryarchaeota archaeon UBA169 | reverse complement strand
TCATCGTGATTATGCTCATCATGGCCATCATGATCTGAATCAGACATCATGCTCAATGCTTTGTCCAAAACACATTGTGCTACGTCTGTACTTACATCATCTGAGATTCCATCGCACTGGGATAGGAAGGAATCAAGAGTCATTGCAGCTTCATTCTCATCATAGTGATAGTGTTCGTTAAACCAATCAACAATAAGTTGTAAATCATTATCACTGTCCCAACTACTAACATCAAAATCTTCAAGTGTCATGTGGCTTCCATCATGATTTCCGTCATTATCAAAGACGCCAAGTTCTTCCATCATGTAAATTAATTCTTTGATATTATCTGCTGCTGTTACTGCATCAATTTCACCATCTTCGTAAGCGGTCATATTATCAACTATATCAAAAGCAATAGCAAATATCATGAACACATCATCACAGTCTAATGGCTCTCCAGTTTCTTCATCATAACAGTCACCAACTTCATACTCTTTCGATTCAGGTGTAGGGAAGTGAAGTCTACCATCACCTTCCACTAATATCCTATTACCATTATCGTAATAATAGTGACTTCCTTCTAGACCACCAGACCAGGACTTAGCAATAGAATCATCTTCATTGTGAATTAAATTTGTAAAATTAAAATTATGATGTGATGCTGTAACTATTGTATAATCTCCAGGAGATAATTCCATATCCATATGACCTACACTGCAAGACTCTACATCTTCAGGACATGGGATGCCATCTTCATCCATCTGATAGTAAGTAGCCATAGAACCAATTAAACCTGAACTTGTATCATTCACATTGAGTGCATCATAAACATAGACCATCCCATTTGATGAGTAACAGTCTTCATTGCCATCCCACTCATAGCATTGATAACCAAATGTAGTCATTGAACCTGTAAATCCGCCATCACCTACAACGAACGACTCTACATGATACATAACAAACTCACCGAAATCATTATCGGTTGTTTTAGCATCTAAGAAATCTGCCATAGGTGAATCTTGAGTTACATTACCTGACATATTAATCATGTGATTTCCGTCAGAATCAAACATTGCGTGATGATAATCACCTGTACCACATTCCACTTCTTCTTCACCATCTGAGGTATGCTCATACCAACAATTTCCTTTGGTAATGAGAGTATATGACGACCCTGCTACTAAATCTGCTAAAATTACTTCAATACAATCTGTATAAGTTTCATTTTCGTCTGCCCAGCCACAATAATTTCCACTGCGTGTTATTATTTCACTTGCAGTTAATTCATCGCCGATATCTTCAGAGGAAACTTCTCCTTCCACTAGGAAGACATCTCCATACCAAGAATGGTAATTCGAATGTCCTTCGTCTTCGCCATCTTCACAGTCACTAACTTGATCATTTACGGAGTTTATCCATACCTGAGAGCCATCATGGCAATCAAACCAATTAACTTCATCGCCCTCACAGTTTTCATCATTCCATTCCTGACAATCATCGGTGGTATCATCTGGAGTATTACTGTCATACCATTGCTCATCAGCACCATCATCACAATCTCCGGAACCATCATTTACTAAATAAAACTGAATTTCATCCCCATTACCACAAATAAAAGTTGGAGATACCATTTCAGGATAAATAAAATCTAGTTTAATCATTACCTCACCTTCAGTAGGTCCAAAGAAAGTGTCCAACTCATACAAGCCATAGTCATGTGAATCAAAGGGATTATCACCATCACCACTAAAGTCCATTTCGCTAACGAAACCTTGTATTCCATCACTTGCCAAAAACTCTTCAGCTGTTACATGTCCAGCTTCATAAGCAAATAATTCATTAAGGAAATTAGAAGCACCGTCATCGTGGCTGTGGTGTCTGTCGTAATCAGTATGTGAGAACTCATCGTTGTCATCATGATCATGATGGTAATCTTCATCACCATGGTGGTGAAGTCCTTGCTCACTATCATGATGGTCTGGGTGGTTATCTCCGTTATCATCATCTCTTGAGTCGCAAACATTAGGGTTGTCATGACAATAATTGTACATCAATCGCATGCAAGACATATTCATGCCTCCATTTTGACACTCTTGCATAGCTATACAATCATCTTCACTAATGCCTGGAGGGCATCCATTATCTCCTCCTTGAAGATCGCCATTTTCCCAAAGGTCATAACACGCTTGTGTAATTTCTGAAGAGTCTGTGCCAATCATATCTGCACACATATTTGCTATTTCTTGTCTGTAATTCTCCGATTCACTTACTGGATAGTCTCCTTTGACTGTGACTAACCATTCTCCTAAAGACTCCATTTGTACGTGCACTTTAAGATTTGCAAGATTGAAATCTCCATCGCGGTCATCGCCATTGTTTGATGAAACCCACATAAATCCTGCAGCTACACAGTCTTCTTCATTTGTAATGCTGAAATCTACCTCATGATTTTCCATATCATAACATACCATCATGGATTCGTTATCTGACCTATTGACATTTGCATTGAAATGATTATACTCATCCTCATCCATAAATCCATCATCACCGCTGAATTGGTTAAAAACATCCGTACATTCTTCGTCAGATATATCCTCAGGACAAAATACCATGAATTCATCCTTGTCTATTTTACCATCTTCATTTTCATCTACGTCATCAAAATCTGGTGCATCATCATTATGATCGCCATTGTCTTCGTCATGATCGTGTTGTTCCTCACCATGATTTTCTGCACTTACAGTGTATGCTGGAATAGCTACAAATGCACTCAAGACCATCATGAAAATTACCGCTAGCGTTGCTAGTCTGCTTAAGTTCATAACTTAAATCTAGATAAGAGCATATATATAGATTGAGCCGAAAGTTAAAGGGCGAATGAATTTACTAGAAAATAAAAGGGGCCAAGTACTCAGCCCCTAATCTGATCTTAGAGTCGACGAGATACTAGCGCTATGCCTATTACGGCAAGCACACCCAGAACTAATCCAAACCCAGGAGTATCTTCTTTTTCTGTAGATGTGGTTGACATCGCTTCTTCTGTTACTACATCGCCAACTAACACTTCTCCAACCATTTGCATTCCTACATGTGGTTCACAAATGTAGTGGAAATTTGTTGTTTCTGTGAAAGTATGTCTGAAATCTACCGTCTTAGCTGTTTCTCCACTGTAAATTCCTCCTTCTTTCTTCATTTGGTCTCCCTCTGCAGAAATTTCAGCAACATTGTGTAAATCTGATGCATCAGTCCATTGCCAGCAAACTGTTTCTCCAACTTTAACATTTAGAGATGCAGGACTAAAGGCATAACCTGTTGAATCTAAGCCTACTACGTGATCACACATTGGCTTCTCTTCTAAAGTTTCTTCTTCCTCTGTAGTTCCTTCTTCTGTAGTATCGTCTACTGGAGGAATCAAAACCTTATCTATTACGTGTATGACTCCGTTACTTACAGGCACGTTAGCTAGAATGACTTTTGCATCATTGATAGAAACATCAGTTCCTGATATGGAAACTGTCAAATTATCTCCATTAAGAGCTACTGCAGTCATCCCATCTGATAAATCTGTAGACATAACTTTGCCGAGCACTACATGATAAGTCAAAACATCTGCCAAAGTTGCTATCTGTTCAGCTGTTTCAAAATCATCTAAATCAATTCCTGCTGCCATAAATGCGTCATCTGTTGGTGCAAATACAGTAAAAGGTCCATTAGCTTCCAATGCAACTATCAAATTAGCTTTCTCAAGAGCTGCAACTAATGAGGTATGTATGGTTGTTGCCGCTGCAGTTGTTGGAATATCAACTGAAGGAATCCACATGTCTTCACAAGTTTCTTCAGTTTTTGTAACATCAACAGTGTGAGATGTCATATTATAACAAATCTCTCCAATTGGCTCTTGTCCTTGTAATGAAGGTGGAAGTAATACTTTATCAATAACATGGATAACGCCGTTAGTTGCTGCTACATCTGCTTGCGTAACTATAGCCTCACCGTTTAAGACAACGCTTTCACCATATATGTTGAATGTGATATTTTCTTGAATTAAAGTTTTGATTTCCCCACCATCTGTAATTTCACTTGACATCACGCCACCTAAGGATACGTGGTAAGCAAGTATTGTAGACAAGGTCTCGTTAGCTTCGTCAGTGTTATAGTCACTGAGATTAAAACCAATTTCTTCGAAAGCTGAATCGGTTGGAGCAAAAACTGTGTATGGCCCTTCACCGGACAATGTACCTACAAGGTTAGCATGTTCTAATGCAGATACCAAAGTGTTGTGAAAACCTGTAGATACTGCTGTGGCTGGAATACTTAACAAATCTGCTGATTCAGTTAGAGTAAACTCTTCTATCATACTTGAATGTACTGTGCAATAGAAACTTAGTGTATCATCTAATGTGAAATCATCAGTAAAAGCCAAAGTAAAAGTCTCTGATCCTGTGATGCCTGAATCGCTACTTCCCTCGCCAGTTATAGTTATCTTATCACTTGACTCTGACTCGTAACCTTGATCACTAATGTAAAATGGATGAGATGTTGCTCCATTCAATCGGTGAAAATTGTAAGTATGAGTAATGTCCAACTCAGTAATCTCAGTAGTTCCTTCAGAATCAGTATAGAACTGATAATGAGGATCTGACATTGAACCTGCGCTAACATATACATCTACAGCATCTTCACTGTGTTCTTCTGCTCTAGCGCTAAAGCTAGAATCGTCAGAAAGTAAGCTCACTGAGACCATTACCACTAAAAATGTAGTCATGAAAGGAGCTAAATCTTTCATTACTTTTAAGACTGTAAAAATTGTAAGAACCATCATGGCAGTTACAGCTGGCACTAGTCTAATAATTTGTTCAATTATTTTTGTATTCATACCCTAATCTCGCCAACAAGTTATTTAAAAGTTGATAAACTGGTGACTAACTTTTTAAACCTAGTGCCAAAATTCTATTGCTTACTCTTTTGTCGACGATAATCGCCAACACTTTTTACTGCTGAAGACATGCATTTTGTAACTTTTTTAGCTGTTGGAATATGCAATTTCTCATCAGGCCCATGTGCGTTACCGCCAGGCCCTCCTGCACCAGTTATAATGAACTTCGAATCGACATATCGTTCTTGTAACATAGCCATTACTGGAATTGTACCTCCAATGTATAAATCCATAAATGAATTTCCATAAAACTCATTGCATGCTTCCTCTAAGGCTGATGAAATAGCATTAGGTAATTTAGGAGAAAGAAAACCGTCAGCCACTTCTGTCATTTTAGCTGTAACATGAGCTCCATTCGGCGGATTCTCTTCCAATAACCTCTGTACCTTCTCTGCAACTGATTTTGCATCTATGCCTGGTGGTGTTCGTATTGATATTTTCAAATCCGTATGAGTTCTTAGAACATTTCCTGCTGACTCTATTGGAGGAATACCATCAGCTCCTATTACTGACAAGCTTGGTTTGAGATTCATAGTTATGAAAATATCTAAAGGATCATTAACCTGTTTCTTCACATCTTTGAGAAGTGGAAAATCCTTCATCTCATCTCCTTTCATATTTACAATTTGAGAACAAGTTTCTCTGACTTCATCACCTATTTTTATATGTAACCATTCAGGCAATATCTCTCCAGTTTTTTCATCTTCTAATCTTGACAGTAGTTGTCTTGCTAGTCTAAATGATGAAGGCATTACTCCACTCCCATGTCCTGAATGAACGCCTACTGATGAAACCTGAACTGAGAGAGTACCTGCAACTATTCCTCTGAGACTTTGCGTAACCCATAATCTATCATAATCCATACCTCCCGTATCTAGGACAATTACCAAATCTGGAGTACCTAACTGAGGCGCTAACTCATTAAGATATAATTCTAAATCTGGCGAACCACTTTCTTCTCCCGTTTCAATAAGAAACCTACAGGTTGGGTGTGGAAGGCCTTGCTCCTGCAATCCTAATACTGATAAAATTCCTGCATATCCACCATAACCGTCGTCAACACTTCCTCTACCATACAGCCAATTATCTTCTATCACAGGCTTCCATGGGCCTTTACCTTCAGACCACCCTGTTGCCTCGGGTTGTTTGTCTAAATGTGAATAAAATAACACTTCTCCATCCTCACTTCCTTCAATTGTAACTAAAAGGAGCGGAGAACGATTCTTTAAACGATGTACTGAAATGGTAGATTTCTTTAAAGATAAACTTTTTACCCATGAAATAAACGTCTCGATAGCTGCATCCAAATATCCGTTTTCTTCCCAATCTGAATCAAATGAAGGTGATAATGCAGGAATTTCTATGAATTCACAGAGACTCGGAAGCGCGGATTCATCCCATTTTTTATCAATGAAATCTGATAGTCTGGAAAAGTCTAAAGAATTCATATAATCAATGTCTTGGTTTCCTAACAATTGCAATTATTGCAACCGATAGTAAGGCTATACCAAAATTGAACCCAGGTAAGGACCCATCTTCACTCACTTCTTTAAGAATTTGAGATGAAGAGCATCCTTCTACATCTACTGATTCGCCTGCCGGAGTTCCAGGGCATCTATCGCTTACATCATCTATTCCATCGTTATCATCATCCATATCATTTTCGTCCATAATTCCATCATTGTCATCATCTTCATCAAACTTATCAACTATTCCATCGTTATCAACATCCGGATCTCCTTCTTCTTTAAGAATATCATTTCTTTCTTCATCCGTCATAGGCGTCGTTATGACAAAAGTCACAATATCTGTTTGATTAATTTCATCCCATTCCCACTGTTGAGTATATGCCTCATAATGATTAGTGCCATTCATTTCATATTCTACTACGATTCCATGCCAGTCATAATAACAACGAGCATCATTCAAATACTTATCAAAACCCCAAACTTCTAGACAATCTTCAGAACCTGAATCATTTGGTTCTGCATAATATATCTCATCAAACCCACAAGGGTTATTTGGATCTTCCTGACAAGTAGGCCATATACTATGATTAAATTTCTCTCCAGACACCCATTCCCATCCACCTGAAGGTTCTGAATAATCAGAACTACTTAAATTTTGAAAACCTCCGAGCCAATACGTATGCCCATCTAATATTGAATAAATTATCTCAGCTTCTTCCTTACTGGATATTGTAGCAAGATGGCCATTTACTCCTTCATAAGTTAAAGTTTCAGCATAATCTGCAGCCTCAAACCAATTGTATCCTTCTGAGTCTTGATGACCTTGAGTGAAATTTGCAGTAAATGTTCCTACTGTATTATTATCAATTGTATCAAAGTTAAACCAAGTCGAAGGTAAAACATCAGGTTGATACTCATTACTTTTTACATCGATACTTGTAAAAACTTCTCCATAACCTAAACTAACGTGAAAATTTGTTTCTTTCCCTTTGAAATCCTCATTAGGCCATTCGAATTTCATGGTGTGGTTTCCTAGATTATGAGTACTATTTGGGAAAGTTACGTGCATCCATTGTCCAATCCACAACCTTTTGTCTGATTTGTCTGAAAAACTACCTAAAAGGCTCGAAGTAGGTCCAACGCTTTCAAATTCCCAATCATGCCATTGTGCACTAATACCATTAATCGAAAGTTTAGGGCCCTCTGAAACTATGTGTTCAGGTTCATTATAGTATTCTTCAAACATTTCTCGCTGAATTACGCTTAATTTTTCACCTGAACTTAAATCCTGATCCAAATTATCGTCATTTGAAAGTGTATCATTTACATTGCTTAAACGTTGAGTCATTAGCCCTCGAGCCTTTCCATCAATCATCGATTCTATGATGAAATTATCACGGACCCAGGTTATCATTTCTAAGGTAATCAAATCATTTAAAGTTGTATTATCTTTAACAAGCATTTGCGCTTTACCATCGTAAGATGTGGTTATGTTTGCAATATTTGCTAATACATCATCTGCATCAGCGGTTCCATTAGTTACATCTCCAAGTAATTTTCCAACCTCTGTTCTGTACTGTTGATCAAGTATAGAAAGTTGATAACTTTTTACTAAAAGTTTTCTAAAAGTTTCAGATTCCTCATTAGAATACTCTCTACGCATGTAAACTGAACCTGAAAACTCTTGCGTATTATTTTCATCAAAGTTTTTCATGTCCAATTCATGTAAATGAAAATCATACTGCAGATATGGTTGGTAATCATAAAACTCTTCATCATATTCTGCGCTATTGTTAGGAGTAAAGAAGAAAACTCCAGATACAAGTGACGCGACTAAAAGTAAAGATACAAATACTCTTGACATAAGATTGTGTTACCCTTCTGGTATTTATAGAGTAGCATAAACAAACTATAATAACTAGAGGCGGCCGTAAAATTGTATGGTACCTTGGTATCGATCATATATTATTCCCTTCGGATTAGCGGTTATTGCTTTTTTAATTATAACGACTGGAGGTTGGATACGCATTAATGATGCTGGAGAAAGCTGCCCAGATTGGCCTACTTGTTTCGGAACTTGGGGATTTGACGTTTCGGCCGATGATCAAAAAGAATGGTGGGAGGAAAATCCCGATGAAATCGATTCTAGAGGTGGAACTCATAGATATACTACTTATCAAATTTTTACAGAATGGGCCCATAGAGCGCTGGTAGGAGTAATAGGCATTCTTGTTGCTTATAGTCACTATACTGCTTGGTCACTCAGAGATAAAATTGGAAATAAAGTTTACAAAATACATTTTGTATCTAGCATGTTTCTAATTATGCAAGCTGTTTTAGGTTATGTAACTGTTGATTTAGATAATGCTCCCTGGACTGTATCATTACATCTATTTATGGCCCTTATTTTTACTATTTCACTAATTACTGTTGGATTTGTATGGTGGCAGGAGCAGAGTGGAATACCTGAAACTCTTAGAATTAAGAAGATAAGTGCAAATTTGAAAAAATATATAGGATATATGGCAATCATAGTCCTTGTACAATTGATGATCGGTGCATATCTTTCAACAAGTTATCACAGAGCTGCTTGTGGTATTGGATTTTACAGTGGATGGCCATTGTGTCAGAACTCTATAATTCCTGTCTTAAAACAATTTGGAACTATACTAAATTATGGCCATCGGCTATCTGCAATTGTCGTAGGAGGGTTACTCTTGTACGTCGAAAGAGAAGCAAGAAATGAATTTAAAGATTCAAAATCTATTGTAACAAAAATGCTGGAAGTAACTGGATTATTTTACTTTGTGAATATTGTCCTAGGCGGCCTCTATGTTGTTACTGCTGCAGATGGAGAATTCCGTGGCTGGCTTTCACTTATACATTTACTTGTAGGGGCTTGTGTATTCCTAACACTAGCTACAATATATTTATTGACTAATTTAACAGCCACCAAGGAGGAAAATGTCTCAAATTAAACCATCATTACTAAAAATTTATTGGATTCTAATGAAACCGCGCGTGGTTTTTTTATTGCAAGTAACTGCACTTTGTGGTATTTTTACATATGATTTTAGAGAAGGTTATGATTCTGGAAGAACATATATTGACAGTCTTGAGACATCAATAATTGTTTTGCTAGGTGGAACTATGGCAAGCGGCGGATCAATGGCTGTAAATATGTGGTATGAGAGAGATATTGATCCACTAATGGAAAGAACTGAAAATAGACCCATACAATCTGGTTTTATTTCTGCAAATCATGCTTTACTTTTTGGCATTACTATTTCACTTACTGGAATTATTCTAGTTTCGTTCCTTACTAATATCAGTGCTGGAATTATTACCGGATTGAGTGCAGTGTTTTACACTGTAATATACACAATGGTACTGAAAAGAAGAACTCCCCAAAATATTGTAATAGGTGGATTGGCTGGATCTACTCCACCGGCAATAGGTTGGGTTGCAGCTTCAAATGAAATCAATGAATTATTGCCATGGCTAATGGTCGTAACCATCTTCCTATGGACTCCGGCTCATTTTTGGGCTTTAACACTTTCAAAAAGAAAGGATTATGGAGAAGCTGGCGTTCCTATGTTGCCAGTAATTAGAGGTGAAGATGTAACTCGAAAATATATCTTAGGATATTGTTTATGTCTTGTAATTAATTCAGTGCTAATTGTAATTCTTGGAAACACAGGATTGATATTCATAACATTGGGAACTGCTCTTTCATTATACTTTGCATATTTAAGCTATAATTTGACAAAAACAAAATCTTCAGATGATGCGTGGGCATTATTCAAATTTTCAAATGCATATCTTTTCATACTCTTTATCATCTTAGTATTTGATACAGCTTATTCTGTATAATCATAGCGAGCTTTAATAATGCCATTCTATATACAATCGATAGTTTACTTTTAAGAGCATAAAAATGTCGTTAATCAGTGACCTAATTTACTTTGAAAATCCAGCTATATGGGATAGCTTCGGAGGAACTAGCTCCGGACTTGGTGGATTGACATGGCAAATGTTTATCTGGTCTGTAGTAGTAGGTGTTTTGGTTATTGTTTGGCTAATATACAACTTAATTTACTTTAGACATAAAGAAGGCGACCCGGAACCTAAAGATGCCTTGAAAGCTGGAGTCTTCCCTCATGAAAGAGGAGATGTCAAGATTGAATTAACATGGACAATTGCACCTTTAATCCTTGTGGCTTGGCTTACCTTTCTATCATTGGCACCCTTGGATTACATGTGGGATATTCCTGATAATGAAGATGCTGATGTTACTGTAGAGGTTACTGCAGGATCTTGGTATTGGGGATTTGAATACGCTAATGGCTATGTAAAGCCTGAAGAATTTACAAAGTGTTCTTCTAACATCAATTGCCTAGAAGTGCCTGCAAACAGTATTATTCGCTTTAACATTACAGCACAAGACGTTTTACACGCTTTTTACCTGCCCGACATGGGAATTAAACAAGATGCAGTTCCTGGATTGGATACGGCTACGTGGGTTGACACTGGCATAGTATCAGCTAGGGATGAACCTTACCGAATATACTGTACTGAATACTGTGGAAATAGTCATTCCATGATGCTTGCTGAAATTTATGTTACTGAGGTTAATGATGCTTAGAAGTAAAGCAATAGGAATAGGAATATTGCTAAGTATTATTTTTGCTGTAACTGCAGTTCCAACTGGAGAAACAAACCCTGGAGGAATCGAACCAAGTATAAGTACATTAGTTGAAGCAAATGGCTGCAGTTGTCACAATGTAGGTGACGGAGATATGAATAATCCAAACTCAGAGGTTATTCTAAATTTAACGATGCCTTCGAATTTCACCGCAGGTGAGACTTATACTTTAATATTAAATATTTCAGGTGGACCGAATGACATCGCACCCATGGTAGAAGGTCCAAATATGGGTGGATTTATGCTCAAAGCATCATCTGGTGTTTTAACTCCAATTAATGATAATGTTTGGAAACCTGCAGATGCAAGTTATCTGACACACACTGAAGATGGAAACAACTTAAGAGAGTGGAGCTTTAACTGGACTGCTCCTGACAGTGATTCTATAGTTACCAGCTTCATGGTTTATGGTAATTCTGTTAATGGAAATGCTAAAGATCCTACTGATAACGCAGGAAACTCTGGAGATTACTGGAACTCAGCTACATTTGCATTGGCTGGTAAAAATGCTCAGATTGCAGAAGGTGGAGCTCATGGTGAACTCTCCGGCCCTAAGAAAGTGGTTTACGGATTTGGCATAGTATTCATCACTTTAGCTGTTGTAGTTGTTGGATACAGAATGGTTGATCAGGATGAATCATTCGAAGAAGTAATGAAAAGCTATTGGAAATGGATTTACCCTTGGCTTACAACTACTGATCACAAGTACATTGGAACTCTTTACATCGTCACAGGGTTTGCCTGGTTCTTTATTGGAGGTGTTTTAGGCCTATTAATTAGGTGGCAATTATTTGAGCCTCGAGTTGATGGTGATTTTTTAACTTACCAAGAATATAATTCTACATTTACAATGCATGGAACAACCATGATTTTCATGGCTGCTATGCCTATTATTTTTGGATTTGCCAATTACTTAATTCCTCTTCAGATTGGTGCAAGAGATTTAGCATTTCCGAGATTGAATTCATTCGGATATTGGCTACTCCCTACTGGTGGTATCGTATTGTATATGGGGTACTTCACAGGAGGTGCTGGAGATGTAGGTTGGACTGGGTATGCACCATACTCTTCAGGAGCGTCAGCTACAAGACCTGGCACTGATTTCTGGGTTGCAGGGCAGCTCATGCTAGGTGCCTCTTCAACATTGACTGCAGTTAATTTTCTAGTGACTATGTTGAGAATGCGTGCACCTGGAGTTACTCTAATGAAAATGCCACTATTCGCTTGGTCAATTCTTGTAACTGTATTCTTACTCCTGTTATCTATTCCTGTATTTACTGTAGCTTTAATTTTATTGATGGCAGATCGTACTTTTGGTAGTTTATATTTCTCAGGTCCAGATTCAGATCCTATTTTGTGGCAGCATTTATTCTGGTACTTTGGACATCCAGAAGTTTACATTGTGATTTTACCTGCATTTGGTGTTTTATCTGAAATAATATCAACTTTTTCAAGAAGGCCAATTTTTGGTTATACTTCTATGGTCTATGCCATGGCTACAAT
The DNA here is from genome assembly GCA_002497685.1 of Euryarchaeota archaeon UBA169. Classification (GTDB taxonomy): domain Archaea; phylum Thermoplasmatota; class Poseidoniia; order MGIII; family CG-Epi1; genus CG-Epi1. Next base: position 6,209 of record DAEH01000063.1, on the reverse strand, counting down.
TGGAATCATTTCGTTTGTAGTTTACGGTCACCACATGTTTACTACTGGTGCTGACCCATTATTCCGTTTCATTGTGATGCTAACGACAATGTTAGTTGCAGTACCGACTGGAATTAAAATATTCAATTGGCTAGCAACCATGACTGGAGGGTCAGTGGTGCTAAATACTCCAATGATGTTTTCGTTAGGTACCATTATTACTTTCACTATTGGAGGTATTACTGGAATTATTTTAGCTTCGATTCCATTGGATATTGCCTTCCACGACACTTATTTTGTTGTAGCTCACTTCCACTACGTTTTAATTGGAGGAACTATGTTTTCTTTCATAGCTGGAGTTTACTATTGGTTCCCTAAGATGACTGGGAAAATGATGAATGAAAGATTAGGAATTATACACTTTGCAACTACTTTCATTACTTTCAATGCCGCATTTTATCCTATGCATAACGTAGGAATATCTGGCATGCCGAGAAGATATGCTACCTACGACGCGTCACTAACTGAATTAAATCAATTCATTAGTATTTTTGCAATACTATTTGGATTAGCTCAATTAATATTCGTTTACAATGTATTTTACTCTTATAGAAATGGTGAAAAAGCTGGAGACAATCCATGGAATGGATGGTCCTTAGAATGGGCTACCTCTTCACCTCCTCCTGAAAATAGTTTCATTGAAATTCCAACATTACTTGATGCTGAAGAGGAGGCTAAGAAAAGTGAGTGATGAACATGATGAACATCATGCACACATAGAAACGCCTGCGCCTTTCCTATTTTGTGTTGCAACTGCAATCATGTTTATTGGTTTGGTTATGGCTACATCTGGTGGTGAGAATAAAACCGGAGATGCTGGCTATTGGTTTGTTTTTATATTGGGATTAATGGGTATCTTTACCTCATTCTTTATGTGGATTCAAGACTACTGGGATCAAGAAGGTGAAGAGGATGCGCACATTGAAACTCATCACGAATTCTGGGCTACCATTTCAACACGTAAATTTGGTATGTGGATTTTCTTATTAACTGAAGTAATGGTTTTCAGTACTTTACTAAGTGCATATTTGAGATATAGGGCATCCATGCCAGATTATTCTCCAGATATTGATTGTGGTTTATACTTCGAAGATTGCTGGGTGCCGGCTGCTGATGTAATCCGAAGTCACTTGATATTTGGAGTTATTAACACGTTTGCACTACTGCTAAGTAGTTTAACTGTTGTTTTAGCTTTATATGCGGCTAAAAATAATAATCCAAAAGCTGTGACTAGATATCTAACAGTTACTTTCGTTCTAGGTGCTTTATTCTTAGCATTAAAATTATGGGAATGGAATGAAATGAGGCATTACAACTTCTGGGATGAATCTCATAATGGGTGTGATGTTTTAGCTGGTCAAAATATCGCAGATCATTGTATTGCTCCTAAGTATGCTAATGGTTTCTGGCTTAATACAAGTCTTGAAGGTAGTACCTTTTACATTACTACAGGAATGCATGGCGCTCACGTCTTCATTGGGCTAATTGCATTAGGATACTTGATTGCAAAATCAAACAAGGATGGATACAATGAAGAAAACCATGAAACTATTGAGCTATTCGGATTATATTGGCACTATGTAGATTTGGTATGGGTTTTCGTATTCCCATTTTTCTATTTATATTGAGGTAAAAAATGAGTGAAAAAACAACATCTAAAAACACACATGACGAACATCATGACCATTCATTCCCTGATTGGGTAACGCTTGGACATACTGATAATCCTGTAGAGGCTTTCATTAAGATATTTGCATGGCTAGTTTTTTGGACTATTTTAGAAGTACTAGCTATTGTTCAAGAATTTGAATCATTTATACTTAACATGATCATCTTATTTGGTGTTGCAATCATCAAATGCTGGTTTATTTGCTCTTTCTTCATGCACATGACTTGGGATCCTCCTTTAGTCAGTAGAACTGCTGCTGTACCTCTATTCTTCTTAGCTGTACTTTTCTTAGCTGTAGGATTAACTACTCCTGGTGCAGTGGATGACTTAGCTACCATTTGTGGTTTCTAAAACTGAGTGTAGACAAATAAGCCAAACATAGTTAAGATATAGTAAGGAACCAACACTGCAGCACCTTCATAATCTTTGGATATCCTTTGACCTAGCATTAGGATGGCTAAAGATGAAGCTGCTAAAATTAAACCCATAATTCCATAAGAATAATCATTGTAAAATAAAGCCATAATTGAGCCAAATATAGATAAGAGGCCAGATAATATTTCAAATATTGTTACTTGTATTAAGCCAAACGTCGAGAAATTAGCTAAAGGCGTTTTAGCAAACTTGCCAGTAATAAAATCTAACTCACCTTCCCAATTAAATATTTTATCAAAACCAGATTGTGCCATCACAATACCAAGAAAGACCGAAATACTCGCACCTATTATGCTAACATAACTAAACTCGAAATCAAAAAATACTAAATTATCATCACCAAATCCTAACAGTGTCATACCTGATAATCTGAACGCGGGTATTTGGGCTTAACTTATACTTAACTACAGAAGAATCTGAATATCATGATAAACTGAGGCGTATGTCCATTCCAACCCTCTCCAGACTACTCTAACACTACCATCTTTGTCTATAATATATAATTTATTTGAATGGCTGACGCCATAATTTTTCACTTCTTCAGAAGGTCCATTTTCATATTCATAACCTAATAAATCTGAAACAATAGATATCATATCATTATCTGAAACATGATCTTGATTCCAGTGTCCTAAATAATCTATGATATCAATAAGTTGTTCTGATACATTAACTGGAGATGAATGATTATTGATTCTATTTACTAAATCATTATATGATTGTCCACCTATAAATGTATCAACTACCTGCGGAGGGCCAGAAGATAAATTGCCTTCCAACAACACCCAACTAGGATATCTTTTTTCGAGACCAAAAGCCTCCATCATAGTCCCTTCCTCATCATATACATAAGGCCAAGAAACGTTATGCTCAGAAACAAAATCTTCTATAGTAGACATATTATCTATGTTTCCACTTAATGGATAACCTCCAACTGAAATTATATCTACCTTATCTGAAAAATTAGAGTGAAATTCTTTCAGTGGAGAAACTTGTGCATTACAAGTTGGACAACCGGTATGAAAAAATTCTATTAAAGTTAAATTATTATTGTAAAAATCTTTAGATTTGTATATTGTGTCATTTACGCCAGATAATGTCCAAGTCTTAGGAAATTGTTGTGATATTAATGCATCAATTGTTTGAAGAGCAAACTCTTCAGTTATAACGCCCCCAGCTTCATTGAAGACTTCTAATGCAGATATAATGTCATATTCTATATCTCCTTGCTCAAAGGAAACATTTAAATTAGTATAATTCGGATTTGCTATACATACGTCTTTACCAAAATAAGTGTCATTGGAATCCTGCATAAATCCGGGATTACAGTGACAACCGTCGTATCCTTCCATGTAATGTCCATTGCCTGAACATGCTTCTTCATCGATATCAACATAGACTCTGTAGTCTGCCCAAACTGAAACCATGTCGCCAAATGAATCGTTAGAAACTGATGTTAAAAATTTCCAATTTGCATTACTGTTGTTTGCAAAAGATGCTAATTTTTCAGGCGTATCTCGAGTAGGATCTACTGTGATTGAAATAAATTCTACAGATTCTCCATAATCATCTCCCAATTCCTCTGATAATTTCCTTAATTGATATGTTAATGCGGGACATATGTCTGGACAACTAGTGTACAAAAATGAAACTACAACTACCTTTCCCTCATATAAAGTTAAATTAACGGGATTACCCTCTTGATCTATCAATGAGAAATCTGGCGCCTCACCCGAAGGGCAGATTTCCTCCCCTACATCTTCACACTCTTCTCCCCAGAATTCGCCAGAATCTTTAGAGTTAGTAAATGCATCAAGACAACCGGCTGTAAGCAAAAATATGCAGAGGGCAAATACCAGAGTAGCTCTTGATTCCATTATTATTGCTCCATGTTGAAACTTATATAAAATTTACACTAGATGTATTTTTCAATTTGTGCTGACAATTGACTCTCAGTCATTTTACCTGAATGGCTGTATACTATTTCACCGTCCTTGATAAATGCCATCGAGGGATAAGAGCTAAAACCATAAGCTCTCATCAAATCGCCTGAAGGATCATATAAATGAGGCATTTGAGAATTGTAATTAGTTTTGAAATTCGAAATACTACTTGCAGAATCTTGTCCACTTCCTAATTTATAGCCTCCAATTGCAAACATATTAATTTGTGAAGAGTAATTTGAATATATTTTATTCATTACTGGAGCTTGGTCTTGACAGTGTCCGCATTTTGTATTAAAAAATTCAACTACAGTTAATCCATCATTATAATAATCTTCAGAGGCAAAAGTTTCTCCTGTCTGAGGGTCTTCAAGTTCCCATTTTTCAGCCTTAGGATCGCCTAAATCATAAAAGAAAGCAAAAAATATTCCTAATCCCACCACTAATATCACTACTAATGGTAATCCATAGGCCCGTAATGCGTCGTTAGCTGTAGCTCGTCTAGATTCCATTTTCTCTTGGAATTCCTTAGAAGATTTTTTCTCTAATTTACGTTTTCTCTTGGATGCCATATTTAGTAATTAACTCCTTTAGTTCATGTCCATATTCAGTTATGCAGAAAAAAGTTGCTGCCAGTGTTAAACCAAAAGCAATCAAGCAAAAAGGACACCATTCATGAATGATGAAAGCTTCTGCATAAGTGAGATATAGGCCAAAGATAACTCCAATAATGCCAGTAATCGGCAAAAGAATTTTATTATAATTTGTACGCTCTAAATCCATATTTAGATATCTATCCAAAGATAGGAAAAAAAGCATCAAGAAACCAACAACACCTAACCAAGCAACAGGTATTCCCAAAAGCTTTGCTTGATCACTTGCTAAAACTACTCCACAATCAAGACCTGGAAGGTCTTGTGTAGGGCAACCTCCTCCTGCTGAAACTAAATGATGCAAATATGAAAGGTAAATTGCATCTATCAAACCTATGAAGGAGATTAACATTATTCGCGTTAGTGTCTTATCCTCAGATTCAATATTCATTAATTTGTGATTATAATTACATATAAATAAGTAGTAGTTTTAAAATGTAAACTAGTTGAAAATTAGTATAATTAAAACAAAGATATTTATTGTAGGCTTCAATAGGTTATTAGTGAAAATATTATGCATGGACCTACCGAAGGAGTAAGTGATGAGACTGATGAAGCAAATTCTGCTGTAAAGATAGTTGGTGGAAACGTTTTCGTAGAATTGGACCCCGACCATCCTGGATTCAAGGATGAAGGATATCGTGCAAGAAGAAATGAAATTGCAAAAATTGCTCTAGAATGGAATGAGATGTCCATGGATGAACGAAGAAAAACAAAAATACCACAAGCCCCCTATTCTGATGACGAAGATGCCGTATGGGCTGCAATCATGGAAAGGATTACGCCCGTACATGAAAAATATGCATGTAAACAATACCTTGAGAATGCAAAAAAATTGAAATTACCAAATGATAGAATACCTCAACTTCAAGAAGTTAGTGAAAGATTAGAAGAAATGACTGGATTTAGACAAGAACCTGTAGGTGGTTTAGTCCATCCAAAAACATTCCATACTGCTCTTGCAAACAAAGTGTTTCTATCCACACAATACATTAGACATTCATCAAGACCATTTTACACTCCAGAACCTGATGTTGTACATGAACTTGTCGGACATACTGCAATGCTTGGTGTACCTGAATGGGCTGAATTGAATATATTATTTGGAGAAGCCGATATGAGAACTAGTAGTGAAGATGCAATCAGTCGCTTAGGATCTGTTTATTGGTATGTACTTGAATTTGGAGCATGCCGTGAAGGCGGAAATGTAAAAGCTGTAGGACCTGGTTTACTGTCTTCATTCGGAGAAATGGAACACGCATGTGCATCTGGTGAAGTTGAGTATCGAAAACCTAATTTTGAAGAAATGGAAACACTCCCGTATGATGTTACAAAATATCAACCGATCTTATACATTTGGGATTCTTTTGAAGAAATGTATGAGAAAACCAAAGAATTTGTAACTAATTGGGGAACTGAGAACGATCCAAGAAAAGATTTACACAAATAATCAATCTTCTTTGTAAGCAT
>DAEH01000089.1 GCA_002497685.1 Euryarchaeota archaeon UBA169 | reverse complement strand
TTATCCAGGCTATCCAACATCTAGCGTCTTGGCGCATCGCAAGCAACAAATAAGTAATAGCCAATAGTGCGGCTATAATTTCAAACCAATTCTCTACTAGAAAATTAAAAATCATATTTTATAGAAAACCCAATATGCCTTGGATCACCATGCCTTTCATAAAGTGTATCTGCAAAATCTGGAGCTTCATTACCAAAGTAAAAACCTCTAGTAGCATAGTATTCATCAAATAAGTTTCTTACCCACAATTCCACAACCCAATCTCCCTGAGCATAACCAAAACTTGAATTTACCAAGATGTATGAATCTGATTTATTGTTGTGAGAATCCGAATAGTAAAAACCACTCTTACCAGTAGCATGAAGATTTAAATAAGTTTCTGACGTGGGCCTGTAATTCAAGCCAAATGAATAAGAGTTACTGGGTGCATGGGCTTGTTCTCTGCCTTGTATTTCAGGCCTTGATTTCCAACTTTTTATTTCTGTGTTTAATAAGCCTAAATTTACAAAAATATCTAAATCATCAGATAAATCTGAGTTTAAATTTAACTCAAGACCATAATTTTCTCCCTCTGCTGCATTCTGTGTAAGGAAAACAAAGGTATTTGGATCATTAGGGTCAACTTGCGTAGATATTAAGACTTGTTGATCTGTTCTTTCTGAATAGAATCCAACAATTCTTAGGTCTGTCTTATCTGAAACTGAAAGATCCATACCTATTTCATAATTAGTCAAAAATTCAGGATCATATTCCAAATCAGAACTAGTTGTACTATCTAATAAGCCAAGACCAACGTTAAAGCCACCTTGCTTATAACCTTTGGCATAATTAGCAAAAATATTCATGCCATCCTCAAAAGAATGTATAAGTGAAACTTTTCCGCCCATCATGCTATTCGAAGGACTAAATCTTTCATTATTTGAATCAAAATATTTTGCCGACCAATCCTCCATTCTTAAACCTACACTTAATTTTGTAAAAGCAGAGAATTCGTAATCAATATTTCCAAAAATAGAAATATTAGTTGAACTGTAGTCACTCTTTGAGGTAGTTAAGCTTGTGTATGGTGAAAATGGATCATTTGGATCTCCATACACACCGTCGTCTTGACGATCATTTGTTTCATCAAGCTTTAGGTATGAAACACCAACAACCCAATCAAAAGGAAGGCGTTCTGCTTTATATTTCTCATTGGAAACAAATCTAAATTCTTGGCTAAATGACTCTCTTGCTCTCAAAGTTTCAGAAAAATAATCATACGTATAGGGTGCGTGTGAATCAGTGTTACCCCAATCTGCGTCATAACTAAAAACTACATCTGTATCAGTTGTGCTGGTTAAACTTTCAAACTGGTTGTACCTGTTATCTCTTATTACTTTTAAACCAAAAGTGTCAGTCTTTTGAGAGTCCATTCCAGGGCGATCAGAAAGCGTATTTAATGAGCCATCAATTGTCCAAATATCTGCCGGATCATCCATATCAATTTGACTCAGCAAGAGTTTAGCATTGGTCTTGTTATCAAGCTCAAAATCAACTTTTAGTCTTGCTGTGGCCTCATCTTTTCTGGAGGTATCAGATCTTTTTAAATATAAATTTTCTCTAAATCCATCTGTATCATCTTTGCGTAAGGCCAATCTGAATTTAATGTTTTTATTTTCAGTTAATGGGCCGCCAAATGCTAAGCCAGTGCTTAGGGTATTATAGTTTCCATAGGTAATTTCTGAGGTGCCTTCAAATTCATCCGTAGGATCTTTCGTTTTAATATATATGAGGCCTGCAAGGGCATTTGCTCCAATCCTTGAACCTTGTGGACCATTAAATATTTCTATTTGCTCAACATCAAAGGTAGTAGCTATGCCTGCTTGTCCAGAATAATCAACATCGTCAATCAGAAAACCTACCGAAGTATTTGGTGTACCCAAATAACCTGACCTTTCGCCAATACCTCTTATCTGAAAGTATCTTGCCCGCGAATCACTCGCAGCAAAATTCAAATTTGGGACTAGATATGAAAGATTTTCGAAATGCTTTATTGGTTGAGCCTTAATCTCTTCTGTATCAAGTACAAAAATACTTGAGTCCTCTTTATTAAGTTCTGTATTTCTGTAATCTGCTGTAACGATTACTTCTTCAATTTCATCTGAAAAAATAATTTCAGATGCAAATAATAAAACCAGTAGATATAGATAATTTTTGATGTGTTTCATGCAATTCCTCCGCCATCACTATATGGTTCAGGTTCAAAGGGTTCCTATCAAAGATCTCAGGCCAAGCCTCCCCTTTGCACTCAAGTAATTATAACTAGACTATCTGAAATATGGCGTTATTTCTCTATTAATAGATTAGGTTTGTCAGTTCTTTTCTGAAGAAGGAACTCGTCGTAAAGATCACCTGTTGCTGTGAAAGCTCTAAAACGAAGATTATCACCATCTATATCTATGATCTGATAAAGCTGGGTATTTTCCGCAAAGGTTTTTGCATATTTGCCTTTTGTTATTTCATATAATTTTGGACCACTTACTGAGACTACATTTACAGTGCCAATTTTTGGGTCATAAGCTTGCTGATAGCCGGTTGGCACATTCTGTAGATTGCTGGTATCAACAAGGCCAGTTCTGGAATAAGTATGATCGTGTCCGCTTAGAATTAAATCAACTCTATATTTATCAAAAAGTGGTTTCCACATTTGTCTTAACTCAATATTGTCCCTGTCTGAAGCTGGTGAGTACATTGGGTGATGAAACGTCACAACTGTCCAATGATTTGGATTTTGCTCAAGGGTTCTTTCTAGCCATGGTATTTGTGTTTCTAATTCAGTATTAGAGTCTAGTGAAATGAATCTAACACCTTGGTAATCAATAAAATAAACCGTCTCCTTAAGACTATCTTTTGGTACATCTTGGATAGGAAAAGAAAATTGAGGTCGCCAATGCGTGCTTAGAATTGGCGTTCCAGTTGGATTCTGCAAGCGATCATAAAGTGGAGCACCACCCCCCTGAATATCAGTGCCAACTAACTCAGCTTCAGAAAACCCCGTTATTAATTCAATGCCTGAATCTATTGAATCAATACTACCAGGCGCTTTAATTATTAAAGACCCGCTCTGCTTATCTGCATCTTCAATTGTTAATTTATAGACTCCTGGTGCTTGTTGGGTATATTCCTCAATTTCTATTTTTATGTCTTTACCTTTTTTGTTTTTCCAAATTCTCTTGCGCTGAGAATCATTTAAGTATTCATGATTTCCTGGAGTTGCTATCACTGGTATTGTGCCATTGACCCAGTCTGGAGCTTGGTGCCATTCTCCCCATTGAGCATCCATATAATGTTCATCAATTAGATCTCCAGCATGAAGAGTAAATGCTGCTCTAGGGGCATCACGAAATGCTTCTCTGAATACTCTTGACCAATGTGTTTTTACCTCATTTTGTGCATCACCAAAATAAATAAAACTAAATGGTTCCGCTTCTAAACTAGCTGTTTTAAAGTGATAGTACTCAGTCCAGTTTGCACCATCTCCAACACGGTATGCATAAAGAGTATTTGGCTCAAGGCCGGTGAAATTAACATTATGATAATGAGCTTCATTGATGTCACTTTTAAAATAAGTTGTGATGGCTTTAAATTCTGATGTCTTGAGTGCTCTGCCATTGGCATTGGCTATTGCTATTTCTGCTAGCCCGGCCATTACTGAAGTGTCTGTACGCCATGTAACTGATTGACTAGTTGCAGGATCATTACTCCAGGTTAAAACTACTCTGTCTGGTACTACTGAAGGTGCATGAGCAACTTCTTCGGATATCTTTGTTGGGCTCCAATTGTCATGTGGAATTATTGAAAAACTTAATAGACTTAAGAAAATTAAGGCAAATTTTTTCATATCTCTCCTAATTGGTGGGTCTGGGAGAACTCGAATCTCCGACCTCACCCTTATCAGGGGTGCGCTCTAACCAACTGAGCTACAGACCCAAAGAACA
>DAEH01000036.1:6676-11647 GCA_002497685.1 Euryarchaeota archaeon UBA169 | reverse complement strand
CACGTTATGAAGGCAGACGGTACTTTTTTCAAAAATTGTTATGATAATAATGATGACGGAGATAACAACGACTGTGATTCCTATGGTAGTTATCAAGATAGGGAGGATAGAACAATAGATCAAGAATGGATAGAGGATTATGATATGTGGGTATATGAGAACAGTCGTTACATTAATTGTGTTGATTTTATGGGTGCAGATTTGAATAACACAAAACTTGACAATTCAAAAATATGTGTTACACAGTTACCAGAGGGATATAATGAATATTCGGACGGGATGAACGGCGATTATAGGGAATACATCCATACTCCTGAACCTTATCCAGTAAATGCCCGTTTTGAAGAAACACAGTTCCGTAGAGCCGATATGACTAACGTCCACTTTGGTGGCTCTATGTTGGATTGGAATTCGTCCCCTAACGGTTATAGTCAGGGCTGGTTTTATAATTCAACAGGAGGTTGTCTTCGCATAGAGCTCTCTTGTATTAATTTTAGTGGTGCAGCTCTTACGCTTGCAGATTTGTCTAATTCTCATTTTGACTATGCAGATTTATCTGGTGCGGATTTCTCAGGTTCGAGTGCAGCAGGTGTAGCATGGGGTCACGCAATGTGGCATGAGACTAACTGGACAGATTCATCTGAAATAAATGGACGTGGAGACCCTAATGAATGGGACTCCGATGAAGATTGATTTAAATTAAGATTAAATGATAAATCTGATGGGCGGAATAGATGAACTTAGATTAATGGAGTTTAATTTGGCTAAACTGCATAAGTTACTTGGTTAATTGAGTAACTTTTTTTAACCTGAAGCAACGTCATTTGCAATATAGTAGAGTAATCCATGCAGAGAATCAACAATAATCAGAAATTTGTAGCTATTATCATTGTATTACTTTTTTCTATGACAATTTATCATAATATTTATTTTGATAAGATTTTTTCTTACTACGAACATAGTGGAGAAAAAAATTATGACTTAGATAATGACGGATGGGTTGTTGATTTAAACTATCAATATGATTTAAAAGTAGATTTTGATGAGATGTTTTCTGAATTAGATAACAGAGATTATCCTGCAAATAGCGTTATTTTGGTAAAGGATGGATTTATTGTCCGAGAAGAATATTACAATGATTTCAATTACAATACAGAATTCAACACATATTCTGTTACCAAGAGTTTCACTTCAGCATTGGTAGGAATTGCGATTGATCAAGGATTAATTACTAGTGTAAATGATTCAATTTGGGATTATTTCCCAAATAGAACTTTTGAAAGTGATTCACCTAACAAACAGAAAGTTACGATAAAACATATTTTGATGATGACTTCAGGAATTGATTATGGCGGCGATCCGACATTAGCACCAACAGTTGAAGGTTCAAGAGCAGAATATGTCTTGAATCGACCAGTAAAGTACGAGCCTGGAACAGTATGGGTTTATGATTCTCAAGCGCCTTCGGTTCTACTTAGAATAATTGAACTTCAATCAAATATGACGGTTGTTCAGTTTGCTGAAGAATACTTATTTGGACCTTTACAAATTCAAAATCCATTATGGACTGAGGATGAATCAGGATTGGCATTTGGCGGATTTGGCCTATATTTAGCGCCGAGAGAGATGGCTAAACTAGGCCAATTGTATATTCAGGGAGGAATGTGGAATAATTCACGTATTGTATCTGAGCAATGGGTCAATGAATCAACTACAGATTCCTTAGATCCAAATATCAAATTTATTTATTCAACTATACCTACTGGAGGGTACGGATATCTATGGTGGATTTACGATGATTTTTATGTTGCTTCAGGCCTTCATGGACAGAGAGTAATCGTCAATCCAGAACAAGGTTATGTGTTGACATTTACATCCCTAGATGTAACACAATCTGGAGCAAATGCCCTTCATCAATTAATCATCAAAGGTGAAGCCGATCCTTGGAGGAAACCAATGAATGAATTTTACTTTAGATCTTTACCCTATTTTGCTTTATTTTTGCTCACATTTTTAGCACTCAATTTTTCATTCCTGAAATATGGTTTAAAATCACGAATAGAAGATAAAAAAGAAGACAAAGATTTGTTGTTAACTTCGTTTGCATCTTCATTCTTCGTTACGTTCATGAGTTACTTGTTGACCTTATCTATTATCTTCGCAGTATTAGACATTTATTTTGGAAATCCGCGAGGTTTTATGCTATTTCCTAAATTTCAACTTTTGACATGTGTGACTATTTTAGCATTTACAATTTCTGCAGTATTCTTCGAAAAAGAATGGTTGAAATACAGACACTCTGCAGATTTATCAAACATATCTAAATTTATAATTCCAAAAGCGATTGTATTTATCACAGCAGTAATTCTATTGTTTTTCAGTATTTACTTGAATATGGTCGCCGAATATTCAGCCTAACAAGGGCCCAATTCCACTTCCAATAAATAGTACAATGGTAGCGCTAACAGTTATCAAGATATTATCATCAATAGGTCCGAATTCATATCTTTCGACAAACGTAGCTACAACTGCCGCAATCACTCCCCAAACAGGTAAGGCGGGGTCTGACAAACTACCGAGATAATATCCCATTGGAATACACACAATAGCCATGAAAACATTTCCAATTGGATTCTTAGTTCTATATCCAAATTTTATGTTTCTTGCAATACCTGTGACTCCATCTCCAAATGCCATGAATAGTAATGGCATTATTGCCAAGTAAGGATCGCCTAGCAATTCCCAAATAAGATATACAGATGCTCCAGCCATAAAACAAAAATTCACATCATTTTTATTGTCGTTTGTTTGAACCCAGTACAATAGATGCCCAGTATAATACGGAATGTAAGTTATAATAGTGAATAAAATTCCGATATAAAGCGCATAAATGGGCTCACTTAGAATGGAAGGGGCCATCATCCCGATTAGACCTCCACAGAACATGTGTAAAATTTTACGATTATAGTAAATGGCAACATTTTCTTTCATATTACGTGCCATCATGAATTCAAAAACCCATTTAGTACCAAATATTATGAACAATCCATAGACAACAATTGCAGAAATGAGAATAGTTTCGTTCATTATATGCTACCAGCAAAGATTCTACTTAAGATAATACGTAAAAAGAGAGAGGTAAGTCTGGTTTATGCGCCCATTCCATCTAGCCTTTCCAGTAGACAATCTTGAACAAACACGAGAATTTTATACTAAAACATTAGGTTGTAATGAGGGCAGAAGTTCAGATAGATGGATTGATTTTGATATGTATGGCCATCAAGTCGTTGCTCATTTAGTAGATACATTAGATTCAGTTGCCACAAATCAAGTCGATGGCGATGAGGTTCCAGCCAGTCATTTTGGAGTAATTTTAACGATGGAGGAGTGGACGATGTTATCGGATAGATTGAAAACGATAGATATCAAATTCATAATTGAGCCCCATGTCCGCTTCAAAGGAGAAGCTGGAGAACAAGCCACAATGTTTTTCCTAGATCCTTGCGGCAATGCCTTAGAATTTAAGGCATTTAATAATGATAAACAGATATTCGCTACCAATTAGCAACATCAAGTTTCCAGTGAACAACATCTCCATCTTGAAGTTGTAAATCTCCAGCTCCAATCATTGAATATTCGCCATTATGGTAAAGTCCCCAATAATAGGAATCATCAGAAACTGAATCGATAGTATGAATGTATGGCCCAAATGAATACCATGTAACATCTACAGAGAAACCTCCCATTTGAGATGCCAATATTGTAGCAGCATATGCTGAAGTATCATTTTTTACAACTACATTATCATAACTTACTGAAGTAATATTTGTATTATTGAAAGTACTAACAAAGAAAGTTACGGATTCATTACTCAATTCTCCAAAATCAAAACTTACGGTTACATTAGCACTATCTGCGATAGGTTCACGATATTTGTAAACTATTTCAGGTTCATCTTCTAGGGCAACATAACCGCCCCAAGCGACCAAATTAATGAGCACTAAAGCTACAGCAATTTGCACAGTATTTTCATTCATAACTTAGCGTTCATTAGCTAGGCCTTTATTTATTTTACGCACAAATAATAGGATTAGAATATAATAGTAATCTATTTATATTATCTTTCAGTGAATCAATCATGTCAAGACGTTCAAGATATGCTTTAACAAAAGTATCTGCAGACCTTCCAGCGGCTATTGTACAACAATTAGACGGATGGAAAGCCTCTATTGATGGTATCAGTCGTTCTCAATTAATTTCAGATTTATTGAGGTGGGCTCTAGATGAAGGCGCCATCGACACACTTTATCCAGAGTGTGAACATAACCACAACCATGGCTCTGAAGTAGATTGCAATTGCAAATTGGGGTGCTGTTAAATGAGTACAAAAAATTTAGCATTGATTTTTTCAATAGTTATGGTTTTTTCTAGTTTTGTAGGTTGTATAGATACCGATGAAGCCGATACAACTAATGATAGCGATACAAGTTTAGGAAATGTATTGGTTTCAACATACCATGTAGGGGAGCTTGTAAAAGCAGTTGGAGGTGACAGAGTCACAGTTGAAATTATTAGCCCTTCTAACGTTCCGGTTCATGATTATGAACCCTCTGCAGCAGATTTAATTAAATTACAAGAAACAGATTTATTCTTTTACCATGGTTTAAACCTTGAACCTTGGGTTGATTCAACAGTTTCATCCTTAGGTAGTGATGCGCCTCTTGTAGTAAGAACCCACGCAATGCCTTCTGGAGAAAACACACTTGATTACCAATCTATGCTTCTAAGTAAAATATGTGAAACATTGAATGAAGATGCTTACGAGGCAGTAACACTTTCAGAGTATGAGCACAAAGCTTCAGAAGTTACAATTCATGCTGAGCATGTAAATCATAAGATTACATTCCCTGAATTAGATGACCACGGAGATGAAGGCAGTCATGATGATCATGGAGATGAAGGCAGTCATGA
>DAEH01000036.1:5908-6328 GCA_002497685.1 Euryarchaeota archaeon UBA169 | reverse complement strand
TCATGGAGATGAAGGCAGTCATGATGATCACGGAGACGAAGGCGGCCACGATGATCACGCAGTACACAATCACGCAGCTGCTGAAAAAGTCATTGATAATCCAACAGACTGTCCTTCAGATACTTCTGTATCTATTTTCCACTTTGAAGAGGGTGAATACGTATTAGAATTCGAATATAGTGATTCAACAAATTTCGATATGGTTGTTCTAAAGATGGCAGGAGGTCACGCCCATCATGATCATCATGGTCACGATGATCATGGCGATGAAGACAGTCATGACGATCACGGAGATGCCCATGATGAACATGGGGAAGACCATTGTGAAGATAGTCATTCAGATGACCATGGAGATGAAGATGGCCATGGCGATGAAGAGAATCATGACGATCACACTCATGGAGATGAAGAGGATCATGG
>DAEH01000036.1:5369-5577 GCA_002497685.1 Euryarchaeota archaeon UBA169 | reverse complement strand
GAAGAGGATCATGGAGATGAAGAAGATCACGATTCACATGATCATGATGAGCACAGTCATGATGAACATGGTGATGAAGAACATGATGAAGTTAGCGCAGCATGCATGTTAGAATTACATGACACTAACAAAGATTCACATTTATCTTGGGATGAATTTTGGCATGCCTGGACTAACGATACAGATGATGATGGCCACGGTGATGATG
>DAEH01000036.1:0-5029 GCA_002497685.1 Euryarchaeota archaeon UBA169 | reverse complement strand
CCACGGTGATGATGGCCACAGTGATGATGACCATGGTGACCACGAAGGTGAAATGGAAGCACTTATGGAAATTTTCAACGAATCAGATGAAAATAATGATCAACTTCTGAATTTAACCGAATTAGATAATTTCATCCATATGTTAGATGCAGGTGATGGCCACCATGCGGCTTATGCAACCCTTCACATAGAAGAAGAAGGAGATTATGGTCTTGCTTTACCTTCAGGTATTGAATACTTCATTCTGAAAGGAGAAGGTGGCCATGACGATCACGGAGATGACCATGATGATCACAGTGATCATTCAGACGAGCATTCAGTTTGTCATGACACTACTAACCACGTGAATACAGAATACGATAATGAAGCAGACTGTGAAGCTGCAGGCCACATGTGGATTGAAGATCATGATGAAGGTCCTTGTCATGATACCAATACTCACAGTTCCACAGAACATGCCAATGAAGCAGATTGTGAAGCTGCAGGACATCTCTGGATGGGAAATCATTCTGTTGACGAGTCCTCCGATGGCGGAAGTGAAATAGTAGCAGATGAAGGAGACGAAGCTTTCGAATATGATCCACACAGTTGGTTAAGTCCAGTTGCTTACAAGGCTCAACTTAACATTGTTTTGGAATCATTGGTAATAGTTTTTCCAGAGGGTGAAGCTGATTTTAGAGCAAATGCAGAATCGTATTCAGCCGAGCTTGATAAGTTAGATTTAGATTATACTGCAGCATTCGGAGAAGGTGGAACTTGTGAAGCAGGGAATGT
Organism: Euryarchaeota archaeon UBA169; assembly: GCA_002497685.1. Lineage (GTDB taxonomy): Archaea > Thermoplasmatota > Poseidoniia > MGIII > CG-Epi1 > CG-Epi1. Next base: position 4,255 of record DAEH01000036.1, on the reverse strand, counting down.
CGAAAAAACGGTTGTAGCAAATCACAATGCTTATGCTTACATCTCAGAAAGATATGACATTGAAATATTAACAGTACATGGACTTGATCCTGAAGGCGAACCATCAGCTGCAGACATAGCAGAAGTTGTTGAGCAAATTAAGGAGAAAAACATAACAGTCCTGTATGTCGAAGAATACACAGATACAAGCTCAGTAGACAGTATAGCTCAGCAAACGGGCGTTACTATTGAGATATTGTATACAATGGAACTACCGCCTAAAAACAGTGAAGATAATTATCTAACATTAATGAGTAAAAATCTTGACAGTCTTGTTACTGGTATGGGGTGTTAAATTTCTATAAAAAAAATAAAAGGAGGTAAAAATGCAATTCTATAATGTAAAATTAAAAAAGTCAGTCGATGTCGAAGAAAAAGATTTTCAAGTAGTTACTATGAAAAACGGCAGACCTGCAGCAAAAGCTTCAGTCACAATTGATGGCGAAACACACAAAATGTTCAGAATTCTTTCAAAAGAAGACGCTAAGAAATATTCATAAACACGATTGAATTCGCTTAGTAAATTTTGGTGTTAAATAGTACAATTCCGCCCCTGAAAGTAGATAAGCTTTCGGTTAATCGCTCAGGCAGATCTGTTTTGACAGATGTTTGCATAAAAATTAATCAGGGTGACTTTGTGGGGCTAGTCGGCCCTAATGGGGGTGGAAAAACTACATTTCTTCTTACAGTTTTAGGTCTCTTAAAATCTAAAGGAGGGACAATTGAATTATATGGCCAATCAAACCCATCAAACGATGTACTTAGAAAAGTAGGTTGGGTATCTCAAGAGGCTGCAAATATATCTAGTAATATCCACCTTACAGTAAGAGAGCTTGTTCAATTAGGTACATTAACGTCTAGTAATATGTTTTGGAGATTTAGTTCTGAACAGAATGATAGAGTTAATCGCGCGATTGAAATGGCAGGTTTAGCGGAGGTTCAAGATTCTAATATTTTTCATCTTTCAGGAGGTCAAAGACAAAGGGCAGTAATAGCTCGAGTTTTAGCTTCTCAAGCTGAATTTATTTTACTAGATGAGCCATTAGTCGGCATTGATCGCGAATCTCGAAATTCTCTTCTTAAATTTTTAGATACTTTGTGTCATGAAGGACATAAGACTATTCTGATGATTTCGCACGATATAGCTGCAATTCAGCAAGCTTCTCACAGAATGATTTTCCTTGAAGAAAGAATCAGGTATGATGGTGAATCTTCTTGTTTTCCTGACATGGAATATCTCGCTAGTTTACGAGGAATTCAACCACTTCATGAGGCGATTCACAAAGAAGATAAACTTTACCAACTAACTGATATTGAGGATAATCAATGAGTATTGGTTCAATTATTTTGAATTTTTTTAGCCCTATTTTAGAATTTATTGCTCCAATAGTTCCAGGAGAAATCTTTCCATATTTTTTTACTATGGAACTGTTCCAAAGAGCTCTCCTAGCTTCATTGTTGGTCACTTTTGTAGCAGGTTTTCTTGGACGCTTTTTGATGATTAGAAACTTATCTCTAATCGGTGATGGGTTAGCTCATGTATCGTTTGGAGGAATTGCAGTAGGAATAGTTTTAGGTTCAGCAGGACCTTTATGGTTTGCATTGATATTTAGTATAGTTGCAGCCGTTTCTATTTATGAGATGCAAGCGAGAGAAATACTTACAGGTGATGCAGCTATTGCAATTTTCTTAACAGGAATGCTTGCTTTAGGTTTGGTTGTTTTACGTATCTGGGGGGGCGGGATCCAAGCAGATATAGAAGGATATTTATTTGGAAATTTATTGTTAATTGATGAGGAAAGTTTTGATATAATTTGCTTTATCTCTATAATTGCTTTATTTCTCCTTAATGTTTTGAAATCTGCATTACTTGTAACGAGCGTTGATCCTCTTGCAGCAAGAGTTCAGGGAATACCTGTTCGCCCCTTAGGACTTATTTTCAGTATAATCACGGCTTCAGTTGTTGTTAGTATGGTTCAAGTCGTAGGTACCTTGTTGGTTACAGCCTTGTTGGTTACTCCTGCAGCTACAGCTCATTTAGTTGGTACTAGCTTTCGTTCTACATTAATATGGACACAATTCTTTGGTTTTATGTCTGTTATTTTAGGTCTTTATTTTTCAGCCGAATTGGAAACTGGCAGCGGTTCAATGATTGCCCTTGTTGCAGCCTTAATATTTGTTTTAGTGGCTATTGTCCAACAGCTTGCCAGGAACGTTATTTCTCCTAGCGATAATGTCAACTAATAATATAATAATAATATAAAAATAATATAAAAATAATATAAAAATAATAGGATACTAATCTTTATATACGGCATCCTAGGGCCGTTTGCTTTATATGGTGTCTTCCTCGATGTACAAACATGGAAGGATACTGCGTAAAGTGCAAAGCCAAAAGAGAAATAGGTAACGGAGAAGAAGTCACAATGAAGAACGGTCGCAAAGCTATGAAAGGCAAATGCGGAACTTGTGGCACTGGAATGTACCGCATTCTCGGTAAAGCATAAAGTTAGTTAGCTAAACATATTTTAGCGAACAAGATAGTTGCTACGCTCTCAATTTAATCATTACAAATGATTACTTTGAGGCGTTAGCTACAGCTTTTTTTTAATTATTTCTATTTTTCTAAATGTTTTTCAATTATTTTCAAATTTCTTTTATTAGACTTCCAGAAAATATCAAAGATGTCTCCAATAATAGGTATGATTCCTATTGTTGTATCTAGTAATATGTTAGTGATCATAGCGAGTACGGCACTTTTGGGTAATTTCATTTTGATTGCCGCCCTTAGTATGTATAGTGAGAAGACACTACTAACTAAATCTCCACCTCCAGGAACTAACCCTAGTAATGCATCTATTCCAAATTTTATTTTAGTTCCGGGAATTGTGAAGCTTTCATCTAGGTTTTTACTCAATTGTCTTAATCGAATAAGTTTCTCTTCTAAAATTTCGTTTTCATCATCTTTCATTTTTACTTCCTCTGTTTAATTAAAAAGTCCTTTATTTTACTTCTGAGTAGGGGAATTTCTTCATTTTTAGTTTTGATATTAATTGCAAGATTCAACCAATTTTTCATTTCTTCATTTGAAATCGCGTAAATCACGTTTCTGCCGATTTTTTTTTGAGAGATTATGCTTGCTTGCTTTAAATTAGTTAAATGTCTAGAAATAGTAGTTTGATCTTTTCCAGATATTTTTGTTAAATCAGTAACATTATGTTCTTTAATGATTAAGTGTTCTATAATTTTCAATCGGGTTTCACTCCCTAATGCCTTGAAAATGATGCTATTCATAAATACATGTATAAATGTACATATATTAATATATCTAGAGTCCTGCGGCTGCAATAAATGCTAACATCGCAATCCCCATGCCTTGTTTTATGTTCTTTTGCCCTGAAAAATAATTTCCGTTCCGAGCATTTTGAAATCCAATTAGCATTAGCACATTAGCACTGGAAATTCCAATCACATAAGCATTCAAAGCCATTCCTTCAAATTGAGGTATAGCTGTGAAACTAAGTGACCAAGCAATAATGAGTAAAGCTCCAGCTAGAATCAATGACTTACTAATTCCTATTCTAGCAGGGAGTGTAAATCGGTCAGTATCGCCTTCTAGATCCTGTATATCCTTTATAATTTCTCGGGAAACAGTAGCCAAAAAAGCCAATCCAAACATCCACAATGTAGGCCCTGGATCGCTAACTACCATTCCTGCAAAAAGAAACACAGCTCCAGACATGAATCCAACTGCAATATTTCCAGAAAGTCCCAATGCTTTCAGTTGATTTTCATAAGAAATTAATGCAACCGTTCCTATTAAGGCTACGATAAAAGGAAGCTTGTTGGCTAAACCAAAAAGAACAACTAACAATCCTCCAGCTAATAAAATTCTTGAAAAAATTAATGTGTCTTCAGCACTAATGAGTCCTGCAGGTATTGGCCTATTTGGATGATTCTCTTTATCTGATTCTCGATCATTATAATCATTGAGAGCATTTCCTCCTCCGACAAGCATCATTGCAGAAATAGATGCAATGAGTATTTCCATTTGAAAATCAACGACGTTATTGCCTGCAGCAATAAAGGAACCTGCTACTACTGCGATAGCAGTTAGAATTACGTTTCCGGGCCTTGTAAGTGCAAGATATGGATTCATTTACAGTGTCTTCCTAACTTGCAATTTGGGCCGGGTTTCAAAAGGCGAACGGTTGCG
>DAEH01000046.1 GCA_002497685.1 Euryarchaeota archaeon UBA169 | reverse complement strand
GGTCATATGATGGAACATGGAATGAAATGGGATATATTTAAGAAATTTAAGAAAACATTCTCTGGACATTATCATTGCCGTTCAAATGAAGAAAATATTTATTACTTAGGTAATCCATATGAGATATATTGGAATGATGTAAATGATGAGAATAGGGGATTTCATTTATTTGATACAGAAACCTTAGAGCATACACCAGTAAATAATCCATTTAGAATTCATAAGATAATTTATTATAATGATCAAGATTATCAGATGTTTGATGCAAGGGAACTAGAAGGTAAGATTGTAAAACTTATTATAAGAAAAAAGACAGACCAGTTGAAATTTGAGAAGTTTATTGATAAACTGTATAGTGCTAATGTAGACGAACTTAAAATAGTAGAAAATTTTGCTTTGCAAGAGTCTGCTGAGTTTGAAGCATTTGAATCTGAAGATACTCTTTCTATACTTAATAGGTATGTGGAGGAGGCCGAAATAACCCTTGATAAATCTAGAATCCAAAAAATGATTCAAGAATGTTATCAAGAAGCATGTGAGTTAGTTTAATGTTTATACTAACTATTGAAGGTAGAGAAAAGGAAGGTGCCTATTCTGTTAAAGATGAAGATGGTGACCAAATCCTTTATTTGTTTGAGGAAGAAGATGATGCTATTAGATATGCTATGATGTTGGAGGAAGATGAACACCCTCCAATTCATGTTCTCGAAGTAGAAGATGAGATTATGTTAAAGACATGTGAATCTCACAACTATAACTATACAGTTATTACTTCTGCTGATGTTGTAATCCCACCAGAAATTGGTCATGATATTATTTGAAAAGATTCGCTGGAAGAACTTTCTTTCTACTGGCAATCAATATTCAGAAATCGAATTAGATAGTTTCTCAACAACATTGATTGTGGGAACTAATGGAGCAGGTAAAAGTACTGTGTTGGATGCACTTACTTTTAGTTTGTTTAATAAACCATTTCGTAAAATAAGTAAATCTCAACTCATCAATACAGTCAATGAGAAAGACTGTAGAGTGGAGGTAGAATTTTCTATTGCAGAGACTGAGTGGAAAGTAATTAGATCAATAAAACCAAATACTTTTGAGATTCATAGAAATGGTATTTGTATGAATCAATTTTCTAATGTTAATGACCAACAAAAATGGTTAGAGCAAAATGTTCTGAAAATGAATTACAAGTCATTCACACAGATTGTAATTTTAGGAAGTAGTGCATTTGTTCCTTTCATGCAACTCACTGCCACAAATCGTAGAGAAGTGATTGAGGATCTTTTAGATATTAAAATTTTCTCTTCTATGAATAGTATTATAAAGGATAAGATTAGAGAACTTAAAGATGAGGTAAGAACCTTAGAACTAAAAAAAGAATCCCTTAATGATAAGGTTAATATGCAAAAGAATTTTATGGATGAATTGCAGCAAAGACATAATACTAGAATAGATGATAACCAGAAGAAAATTGCCAAACTATTTTCAGAGACTGATAATTATGTCGCAGAAAATGAAACACTAGAAAATGATGTATTTGACTTAACTAAAAGTCAAGAATCCCTAACAGGTGCTCCAGAAAAGTTACGTGAGTTGGGAAACCTTAAAGGGAAAATATCTAGTAAGGTATCAACCATTACTAAAGAACATAAGTTTTTCACAGAACATACGGTTTGTCCTACCTGCGAGCAAGGCATCGATGAGCAATTTAGAATAAATAAAATTGACGATGCTCAAAATAAAGCAAAGGAGTTGCAATCTGGTTATAAAGAACTAGAAAAAGCAATTAAAGAGGAAGAAGAGCGAGAGCGTCAATTTATTCAATTATCCAAGGAGATTACTCAGTTAACGCATGGCATTTCTAAAAACAATACTCGCATTTCTGGATGTCAACGACAGGTCAGGGATTTGGAATCGGAAATTCAGGGACTTACCTCCCAACTTGCAAACAAAAATACTGAGCATGAGAAGTTAGCTTCATTCAAAGAAAGTCTCAAAACCACTTACTCAGAGTTATCCACTAGGAAAGATACTGTAAATTATTACAATTTTTCCTATGGGTTACTCAAGGATGGTGGAGTTAAATCGAAGATAATTAAAAAATATCTTCCACTTATTAATCAGCAGGTAAATAGATACTTGCAGATGATGGATTTTTATATCAATTTTACTCTTGATGAGGAGTTTAACGAAACTGTCCAATCTCCTATTCATGAGGATTTCTCTTATGCTTCTTTCTCTGAGGGAGAGAAGATGAGAATTGACCTAGCACTCTTGTTTACATGGAGAGAAGTTGCTAGAATGAAAAACTCTGTCAATACAAATCTTCTTGTTATGGATGAAGTATTTGATAGTTCATTAGATGGTTTTGGAACTGAAGAGTTTCTTAAAATTATCCGATTTGTAATTAAAGATGCTAATGTATTTGTCATCTCTCATAAAACAGGAATGGATGATAGATTTGATAGTGTTGTTCGATTTGAAAAACTTAAAGGATTTAGTAGAATGGCACCATCATCATGAAAGCATTAGTTACTGGGTATAAAGGATTCATTGGAAGTCATGTTTATTCTCATTTAGTAGGACTTGGATTTGATGTTACTGGAATAGATTTTCCAATTGATATTGGTAATTTTTCAGAGTATAGTGATCTGTATAATCCAAAATTTGATGTGGTGATTCACCTTGCTGCATTTGCTGCACTTCGAGATAGTATAGAGAA
>DAEH01000059.1:2137-3755 GCA_002497685.1 Euryarchaeota archaeon UBA169 | reverse complement strand
CTTATAATTTGTAATTTTTCCACCAGCTTCTTCCAATATTACTATTCCACCAGCCATGTCCCATGAATTTGCACCTGAGACAATATATCCCTCTAATCGACCTGCTGCAATGTAGGCCATAGTTAACGCAGCCATACCCAATTTTCTTGTTGATTGAATTTCCTTTTCTAAAGCTATAAAATTTCGACCCATTTTCTGGAAATAATCGCCATCACGATTGTAAGGCAGGCTTGAAGCAACAATTGCTTGTTTCATATTCTTAACATCTGAAACATGTAGACGTTTAGGCTCTCCTTTATTGTGTAAATCATTCAAAAAAGCCCCATTACCTTTGGTAGCGTAAAACAATTCTTTACGTATCGGATCTGCGATAACGCCAACTAAAACTTCATTACCTTTACACAATCCAATTGAAGGTCCAAAAAGAGGAAAAGAATGTGAAAAATTAATAGTACCGTCTAGTGGATCAACTATCCATACTTTTTCACCTGGGAAACTAGTTCCTTCCTCTGCAATTATACCATAGTCTGGTGTTTCTTTCCGTAATATCTTAGTTATTGCTTCTTCACATTTAAAATCAACTTCAGTCACAACATCAATATCTGATTTAAAATCCAATTGCTTAAAATTTCCATAACTTTCGGCAATTATTTCTGAAGCTCGAATAACTGCTTTGATTGCAACATCTAACTCATCTACTTGCAAAGAAATTCAACTACTCCCTCAAACAAAGCCCTACCATCACCAGGCCCATCTGGATTTCTGCCTGAAGAAGTCCAATCAGTGTGCTGCCATCCATGGAATACACGTTCTGGATGTGGCATCATTCCCAAAACATTTCCTTTGGAATTGGTAATTCCAGCAATGTCATTAGGCGCCCCGTTGGGATTCCAAGGATAACCAGATTCAAGTGAACCTTCTGAATTACAATACCTAAAAGCCACTTGATTGTTAGCTTCTATTTCTTCTAATTTATCTTTCTCTAATATCAATTTACCCTCTGCATGGGCATTTGGTATTGCTAAAATCTGATTAGCGTCATATTTGTCTAAGAAAAAACTCTTATTTGATGAATTAACTTTCAAATTTACATGCCTTGCTTCAAAGCGATTAGAATCATTGGTGTGAAGAACTGCATTTGGCACTTTTGTAGTTCCCAAGTCTGAACCTGGTAAAGCACCTAGTTCTACTAAAATTTGGAAACCATTACAAATCCCTAAAACGGGTTTACCTGAACTAATAAAGTCATCAATTTCTGATTTAAGTCCTGATTTCATTCTTGATGCAAAAATGGCTCCAGCTCTAACATAGTCTCCTGAACTAAAACCACCTGGGAAATATAAGGCATCATAATCTTCTAAATTACGGCAATTAGAAGGTTCCACTTCTCCTACTAATTGTTTAAGATGAACTTTTTCAACATCACATCCTAAAGATGAAAAAGCCTGCGCTGACTCATCTTCACAATTAGTTCCTTCAATACGGATAACACCCACTCGTGATTCCTGTGGATTAGACATTATTTCACTATTAGAAATGGGATTAAAACTGTGACCTATTGAATTTATTCGTAAACCCAAGACAGACTGTCTTGTGACCATTCATTCAAACCTTCAGA
>DAEH01000059.1:765-1804 GCA_002497685.1 Euryarchaeota archaeon UBA169 | reverse complement strand
AACCATAAGCCAAGTTCAAACTCTGCAGTTTCTACTGCATCTGAACCATGAATCATATTGAACCCAATATCCATCCCATAATCTCCTCTAATTGTACCGGGTGCAGCATCTCTGCCGTTTGTAGGTCCAATTAAATTACGAGAAACACTTATTGCATCTGTACCAGACCAAGCCATGCAAATAACTGGGCCACTTGTAATGAATTTAATTAGTCCTGGAAAAAAAGGTTTATCTGAATGTACATCATAGTGCTTCTTTGCTATTTCTTCTGAAGGAATAGTTTGCTTCAATCCAACTAACTGTAAACCTTTATTCTCAAAACGACGAATGATTTCTCCAACTAAACCCCTCTGAACGCCATCTGGTTTGACCATCACGTAAGTGATTTGTTTGCTCATTGCTCTCTCTTCTTTGCAGCTACATCTGTCCAACGAGTACGTGCTGGAACTCTACCTAAATTTACATAATTCTTTCTAGCTTTAGAATTTATGAAATATAGAACTTGACCTGTTTTTTTCACATACATCATACCTGTTCCAGGTGGAATTGGTTTTCCTGTAAATGAACACTTTTTAGTTTCTACCATTTCTATCTCCTATCTAATGCTTTAGCTTCTCTAGAAGAATCCAACAATAATAATTGATCGCCGATGTCTACGGGACCCAATACATTACGCCTAATAATTCGACCTCTATCATCGCCATCAAGTACTCTAACTTTTACAGAAGTGGCTTCACCTCTCATTCCAGTACGTCCGAGTACTTCTACGACTTGTGCAGGAATTCCGTCCATGTTATTACTTCTTAGCTGCTTGAATAGCCTTAACGACTTCTTCTAAAGCGCCTTTTTTCTTTCCAATTTCGGTTATTGCGATAGCTGCAGTTGTTACTTTCAACCCTGCTGCTTTACCAAGTTCATCTCTAGATGGTACGTATGTGTAAGGGATTTGTTTTTCCTCACAAAGCATTGGTAAGTGTGCAAGAATTTCAGGAGGTTCAACATCAAGAGCCATTATGACTAATTTAGCTTGACCTCTTTC
>DAEH01000059.1:0-337 GCA_002497685.1 Euryarchaeota archaeon UBA169 | reverse complement strand
GATGGAGCTTCATATGTTACAAATAACGGGTTTGCCATTTTTTTTACCTCTTTCAGACGTTTGTCTTCATTAATCACGGGTTAAACGCGAGTTCTTTGCTACGAAAGGGGGACTATTTAATACATGCTCGAAATGAATAAGGAATGAGTATAACTGTCTACACTACTGCACCAGACGAAAAAAGTGCCGAAACTCTTGCAAAAGAAGTTGTAGTGACTAAGTTAGGCTCATGCTGTAACTTTTGGCCAGTTAGGACTATTTATTCATGGAAAGGTGAACTAAGAGACGATACTGAACACATCATTTTGATTAAGACTTCCAAAAAGAAATTTGATGA
>DAEH01000013.1:1006-10350 GCA_002497685.1 Euryarchaeota archaeon UBA169 | reverse complement strand
CATATTTTTATTGATGGAAAAAATATTAAGGGAAAAGGAATATATTTTAAAAATAAAATAGGATTCTTACCTGAACAAGTTGGCCTTTATGGAAGGCTGACTGCTAAAGAATCATTACAATTCTACGGCGGATTCTATAATCTGAAGGAAAAAGAAATAGAAGAAAGAGGAAAATCTCTACTAAGTAAATTGGGCCTTGAAAAAGATGCAAACCGGAAAGTTGCTGAATACTCACTCGGAATGAGAAAAAGACTAGCCTTATGCATTGCTTTACTAAACAAACCTGAAATTTTAGTATTAGATGAACCTACTTCTGGCCTTGATCCAAGAGGTGTTAAAGCTCTAAGAATTGTTCTAAAGGATTTAAACCGAAAAGGATTAACAATTATTCTCAGTTCTCATGTATTAACGGAAGTACAAGAAATATGCTCACACGTAGGAATAATTAACAGAGGAAGATTAATTCGGGAAGAATCTATAGAAAGCATACGTAAAGAAATAGAAAAGAAAACTATTAAACTTTTATTAAAAGTAAAAAAATTCACTGAAGATAATGCGAAAGAAATCTCTAAAAATAAAGAAATTAAGAGTGTAAAACAAAAAAACAACGGAAAACTTGAAGAAGTTACTATAGAATTGAAGGAAGAACATATTCCTTGGGTGACTGACTTTCTTGTCTCAAAGGGAATACAAATTTTTTCAATTGAACCTCAAAAAAATTCTCTCGAGGACATATTTCTAAAAGAAACTGGAGGGAATTAATCTGAATCTAAAACATAGATATCTATCAAAGGCAGTTAAGAAATGGAATAGTAAACAGGCTTGGCAACCATTGATTATCTCAATCGTTATTGTAATTAGCTTTGCTACAATACATAAGGCTTATTGGGAAGCCACTACAGAAACAAATCCCGAAGAAGTGTGGGAAAATAAGCAATTAACCAAAAATGGAAATAATTGGACTATCACATTTGATGAGGACGTTGGCGATACCATAACTTTCAAAGGTATTTTACGAACTGCTCCAAAATTTGAAGTATACCTAAATGATACATTTGTGCCGGGTAAGTTCTCTGAAGGTGAAGCCTTAGTTTATTCTGAAGATTTATACGATAAAACAATGCTTAATGTAAGCGGTATGCGAATTCTAGTAAATGATGACTTATCTAAAAAATTCTTTGTTAGTGAAATTATTACTATAAAGGCTACATTGGAAAGTAACACCTCTACATTCGATAATAATGGTCAACTTATCACATTACAAAGAGAAGGCTGGGTTGCTGAAGCTGAGGATATTAATTTATCTTCATCTAAAGACAACTTTTTCTTCGTTTCCGAACTAATAATACTGATTATTGGACTATATCTATCACTAAACAGAATTACACACTTAAAAGAACAAACTAGTTTGGTTTGGCATTTAGCAAAATTTGAATTACGACAAGGTATCAAATCACCTAGAATGATTGTTTTAGGGGTAATATTTACACTATTCATAATAGGAATGGGATGGTTGTTAGGAGATCTACAAAACGGAGACCCCGAATCTGCGTTTTTCGTTCAAAATCCTAACGGAGCATTACAACAACTATGTTTCTTTGTCTTCTTTGTCGTTTCATTAGCTGCAATTGGAGTATCTGTAGACTCATTTCACAAAGAAAGGCAAGCAAATACGCTAAACATTTTACTGGCTAAGCCAATTAACCGAGAGACTATTGTAATTGGGAAAGCTCTAGGACTGACTTTAGTTGTTGGAATCCCTGCACTTGTAGCTCAAATCTTAGGATTATTTTTTATGATTAAGGCTGGTGAAACTCCATCATTTAGCGGAATAATTGCATTCATTCTTTGTGGACAAATAATGATATTCACTCTTGTTTGTTTTCAATTATGCTTTGCAATCGCAGCGAGGAGTGGAACTGATGTTGTGATGTATGGTTTAGGAATGTGGTTACTTTTTGCAGTAGTGTGGAATCTATTGATTTATGCAGTATCATTTGCACTAGGTATTGACGTTACTGCAGACAATTTTGAAAATGATCCTAAGTTTCAAAGTATTGCATCACATATGGGAATGTTAAATCCAGGTTATGTTTATCAATTTGCTGTTGGTTTACTAACTCATCGAACTTTAGCTATAGATTTAGAGGGAATACATGGATGGTTAGTTTTATTGGCACTTGTCTTATGGCCTATTATCTGTCTTGGAACTGCAACTAGGCTTTTCAAGAGGGAAGTCAAAGGATGAAGAGAAGAAATATTATTGAAGATGACGGCGTAACACACGTTATTGAGTTCACAATCGCTTTGACTGTATTTGTAATCGTTCTACAAGCTTTTACGTCATCAATGAACTTCAGAATTGGAATAGATTTGAATAAAAATGACAATAACATAGTAATGGCAAGAGAAGTAATCTCTGAATTAACAGGTTCTCAAGGATTGAATGCAGAATCTACTGAATGGGAAAAAAATGAATATGGAGTAGGAACTGTGCAACTTCGTAACGGTACTACTGTCGGAATTTTAAACAATAAAGGCGAGATAGATTCTACTAAATGCGACTCTTTGAGCAAGTTCCCGTATTATTCACTTAAAGAAGAACTTGGAGTTACTGAACAATTAAGAATAGAAGTTCAAACCTTAGTTCCAAAAGAAACTGTTTGTCTATGGGGAGGAAATCCTAATACATCAACAGTTAGCTTCGAATCACACAGATATTTATTATACAATAATAGTGTGAAAAGTGTTCCATCTCTGCTTACTGTTACTATTTATGAAGGTGATAAACCAACGAGTGACCTTTACCTGACTGAAGTAATGTACAGTCCTGAGAATAACGGGTTTGGTTATGAATGGATTGAATTCTACAATCCAAATAATGTTGCTATTTTTGTAAATAGTTGGTCGATTGCAGATACTGACGAAAAAGACAACATAATTCCTGAAGAAAATGAAATTATTACTATCCCTGCAAAAAGTGTAGGAATATTAACTTCATCACCTTCTACCTTCAAACAAGCGTATCTTGATTATAAGTATCTCTTTGCTGTAGAAGATCTTGCAATAGGTGATGGTTTAGGAACTACAGAGACTATTATATTATCAAAAAATTCATACAATGATGTTTTCAGTTATACCTCTGATGATGGAGCAAATGGAAACGGAAAGACTTTGACCAGAAGCTGCTACGATTGTGCAGATTGGAATGAAGCTGTTGCTAGTCCTGGAAGTCTCTGAATTATTCAAAAGCTTGAAGGCCAGTTATCCATCTACCCAAAATTAAATTGTGGATATCATGTGTTCCTTCATAAGTATACACACTTTCCAAGTTAGCCATATGCCTCATTATAGGGTATTCATTCAAAATACCATTAGCACCATGTATGTCTCTTGAAGTCCTAGCAATTTGTAATGCAATGTCTACATTATTCATTTTACCTAATGAAACCATTTCAGGTGTAGCTTCTCCCTTATCTTTTGATCTGCCTAAATGGTATGCAAGTAACTGCCCCTTCGTTATTTCTCGAAGCATCCAAGCCAACTTATTCTGAACTAATTGAAAACTAGCTATTGGCTTTTTGAACATAATTCTTGACTTAGCATAATCAACGGAGGAGTGGAAGCAACCCATTGCAGCACCCAATGAACCCCAAGCAATACCGAAACGTGCCTGTGTTAGACAACTTAGAGGCCCTTTGATACCTTGAACATTAGGCAATAATCTATCTTTTGGTATTTTACAATCCTGGAATACTAATTCACTGGTTATTGAAGCCCTCAATGAATGCTTACCTTTCATTTCTGGCGCAGTAAATCCTTTATCTCCTTTTTCAACAATGAATCCTCTAATTTTACCATCTAATTTAGCCCAAACAATTGCTAAATCTGCAATGGTTCCATTTGTAATCCACATTTTAGCCCCATTAAGGACATAATAATCTCCATCTTCTACAGCTTTTGTTTCCATGCCTGCAGGATCCGATCCATGATCTGGTTCAGTTAGTCCAAAACAACCGATTAATTCACCTTTAGCCATTCCTGGCAAATACTTGTTTTTCTGCTCTTCAGTTCCAAAAGCATGAATAGGATACATAGACAACGACCCTTGAACTGATACACAACTTCTAATTGCTGAATCTCCTCTTTCCAATTCTTGGCAGATGACACCGTATGCTACATTTGACAAGCCTGCGCATTCATAACCTGCTAAATTGCAACCAAATAATCCCATTTCACCAATCTTTGGTATTAATTCCATAGGAAATGTACCTTTTGTATAATAATCTTCAATAATTGGCAGAACTTCTTCATCTACCCAATCTCGCACCAAATCTCGTACCATTAACTCTTCTTCAGTTAAATGCTGATCTAAATTATAAAAATCTACACCTTCATATTTTGACATTAGTTTGTATTTAGTAAAGGGATATATATGTTTTACATTATAGGGGTTAATCCAAATATAGAACGTGCTGCTGGGTTATAATGGAACAGATTTGGATTGAAAAATACAGGCCAAACAACCTCTCTGAAGTCGTTGGTCAAGAAGCTGTAACAAGTAGATTGAAAAATTATGTGAAGGAAAGTTCCATGCCACATCTACTATTTGCTGGCCCTGCTGGAATAGGGAAAACAACTAGTGCACTAGCTTTGGCAAGAGAAATGTTTGGAGAATTATGGAAACATAATTTACATGAATTAAATGCCTCTGATGAAAGAGGAATTGATGTTGTTAGAGGAAAAATTAAGGAATTTGCTCGTACTGCACCTTTAGGTGAAAAAGGATTTAAGATAATTTTCCTAGATGAAGCTGATGCCTTAACTGGAGCTGCACAAGCTGCTTTGAGAAGAACAATGGAGAAATATTCTAGAACTTGTAGATTCGTAATGTCATGTAACTATTCCTCGAAAATTATTGACCCTATTCAATCTCGTTGTGCAGTCTTTAGATTCCGACCAATAAAAGCGGAAGATTTAGAAAAGTACCTTAAATTTGTAGCTGCAAAAGAAAATGTAAATGTTACAAAAGATGGATTTGAATCTCTTACATATTTAGCACAAGGCGATCTTAGAAGAGCAATTAATGGATTACAAATGGCTGCTGCAGCTAAGACTGATGTAACTTCTGATGTTGTTTACCAAGCTGTAGCGGCAGCTAGGCCTGAGGAAGTTAAAGAAGCCCTCGAATCTGCATTATCTGGTAATTTCTCAACAGCTAGAGAGAAACTTGACACTTTGCAAATAACGTACGGTTTAGCTGGTGAAGATGTATTGAGACAAATGCACCGAACAGTTAGAGATTTGGATATTCAAGATAACGTAAAAGTTTTGATGATTGAGAAGTTGGCTGAGGCTGATTTCAGATTATCTGAAGGTGCCAATTCAAGGATACAAATTGAAGCTGTAGTTGCTAGTTTTGCCATTTTAGGTAGAAATTTAAGCAAAACATAGACAAAAAGGTTTTGAAAGACCCCCTTCACAAGTTGTGGCTCAAGACAGTAATTATGTAACTGTTGATGGTGAATTCGATAGTCTGGAAGATCGAAGTTTCCTAACTATGGATGATTACGACTTAAGCGGCCAAAATGTAATATTAAGAATTGATATTAATTCTTCAATTAATCCTGAAAATGGTGATTTACTAGATGATACTCGAATTAAAAGACATTCAGCTACAGTAAAAGAACTATCTGATAATAATGCCAGAGTTATTGTTTTAGCCCATCAATCAAGGCCTGGAAAATTAGATTTTGTTAATTTAGAGAATCATGGAAAAAGAATGTCCCAAATTATCAATAAAGAGGTAAAATTTGTTGATGATTTATATGGAGACAAAGCTATTAAAGAAATCTCAAATCTTAAAAATGGAGATATCATTTTATTAGATAATGTTAGATTTGATAAAGAAGAAATAGAATTAAGTCAATTTACAGACAATAATTTCAAACTTCAGAAGAATTCTGGAATGGTAAAAAAACTTTCACCACATGCTTCTTACTTCATTAACGATGCTTTTGCAGCATCACATAGATGTCAACCCTCTCTTGTTGGATTTACAGAAAACATGCCAGCACTGGCTGGAAGAGTCATGCAGCGAGAATTAGATTTTTTAGGAAAAGCAATAAGTTCAGGTCCAACTCCTAGAATTGCCGTATTAGGTGGAAGTAAAGCTGCAGACTCTGTAGCTATTGCTGAAAATTTCTTAGAGAAAGGAGTTGAGAGAATCCTTACTGGAGGTGTTGTTGCAAATATATTCTTGATCGCATCGGGCGTGGACATCGGTAAACCAAGTACTGAGTTTATACAGAAACAAATACCTGACCATAATAATGTTATAGACTTAGCCAAAAAATTACTTGATAAATATGAAGAGAGAATACAACTTCCAACTGATGTAGCGTTAAATATTGACGGAAAGAGAAATGGAACTAATGTTGATAACTTACCTAAAAATTATTCCTTATTTGATATTGGAATAGACACATTAGTTAACTACATAAGTATCATTGAGAAAGCTGGAACTATCATTGCTAATGGTCCCATGGGTGTTTTTGAAGATTCTGAATTTGCAACTGGAACAAATGAAATTTTCAGTGCGATATCAAAAAGTAAAGGAATGACTGTAGTTGGTGGTGGTGAAACTGCTATGGCATTTAATCAAATGGGTCTTGCTAATGGAATTAAACATATCTCAACGGGCGGAGGTGCTTGTATCTCATTTATGTCTGGAGAAACAATGCCTGCTCTTGAAGCTATGAGAAGAAGTAAGAATTTATTTAGTAAATAAAATGGAGCCACCGGGGGGATTTGAACCCCCGACCTACTGATTACGAATCAGTCGCTATACCGAGCTAAGCCACGGTGGCATTGTCTGTTCAATAATATTGCATTAAATTAAATTAGGCCTCAAAAAAACCTTTAACATCGTTAATAATGTTATTTGATAATTCTAAATCAGGGATATTCTCTGAGAACTTACCTGCTCTGCCATCTGTGATGATAATCATGCCTTTATCTGTTTCTGATCTAATAACTCTTCCTGCTGCTTGAAGAATCTTTCGTAAAGCTGGAGATTCTACTGCATATTCCCACCCCTTACCATTAAAACAAACATCAAAATAATGCTGCAAAGCTTCCTGCCTGACTCCTGGTGCAGGATAAGGAATGCCTACTATTATCGCCATTTCGAGTGAAGTATCGGGATAATCAATCCCTTCTGCAAGTCTTCCTCCCATTACTCCTGCTAAGATTGAACCACTATCTGATTTAAAACTCTCAACTGTATTCATTAATTCTTCTTGATTCATTCCTGAATACTCTTTGTATATAGGTTTTGACAATTTAATCTCATTTAAAGCTGATTCAAGTATCTTATATGATGGGAAAAACAGCGCAATATTACCGCTAAAGTTGTCAATTATTGATTCTAGTTTGTCAATTAATTGAATCCAAATCTTAGGATTGTTGTTCAATTCTCGATATGAAGTACTTACATCACTGACATAACGGACTAACTTGTTTTTCTTAGGGAAAACTGAACCAAACTTTTTAAGTGTTGATTCTGGCTTCAATCCTATTAAATCTCGGAACATGCCTAATGGACTCAATGTACCTGACATCATAACTACTCCTGCAGTTTCATCCAAGAAACTGGTCATCACTCTTGGATCTAAACACACCTTTTCTAATCTTAATGGCCCTTTACCAACTAATCTTATGCTGTGACTTTCAATTGAATCTAACCATCTACAAAGAAAATCCCCTACTGAACCCAAATATGATCTAGGACGTTTTCCCTTTTCAAGCAAAGTTTGCCGGATTAGTTGACCCATTTGTGATAAATCGGAAGATTGTTGCTTCAGACGATAGAGTGTCATTTTTCCGAGAGACATCATTTCAGTCTCAAACGTTGGGACTTCTGAATCTAAAGAAACTATATGTGAAGGTAAAAGTCCTTCTTCATCACCATCTGAAATATGAAATTCTCCTAAAGATTTTATTGCTGACTCAACTAAATCTAAGAAGAAAGAAGGTGGACTGCCATCGCCCATTAATAATCCAAATTTATCTGATTCTTTTGAAGCTTTACGCAGCGATTTTACGTTCAATGATTCAGAAGCAGCTTCCCTGGACCAATCGGGTAAATTATGAGCTTCATCTACAATCGTAATTACTTTATCTATTGAGGTATTCATCCATCCGAGGAGGTATTTGCGAATGAAGTCCTCAAAAAAGTATACATAAGGTACAATAACTATTTGAGCCTCTTTGAGTAATAATTTGTTTAACTCATAAGGACATACTCCGTCATTCTCAGCTTTTAACGTAAATTCTTCGGCGCTATTAACCTCTGATAGCCAAGTTTGAACTAAATTCTTTCTCGGACGTAAAAGTTTCTTGTAATACGGACAACCATTTTCACCTAATTTAGATTGCATTTTCAGTGTTTTACATATTTTTGACTTCTCTGACCAATTAGATTTAGCCAATTCATTGTCATCCTTCTGCTGGGGACACATAGACTGTCTACCTTGAAGTGCAACTGCTGAAATTTTATTACCTGAATTCTTAAACTCTTTAAGCTCTCTTATTACTTGCTCCTGTTGGGAATTAGTTCTAACGCAATAAATTATTTTGAAATTATTGTCTAGCACAAAGGGTAGAGCTGAGGCCAAAGATGTGAAGGTTTTACCACTACCAGTAGGTGCCTCAATAACTATATGATTTTTTGAAACTAAACCTTTCTTAATGGTGTCTATTATTTCTTGCTGATTACTTCTTAAGGTATAAGGTAACTTCAACTTATCGAGACCAGATATCTTCAGGAACTTCATCATAAACTGATGGTTCTAAATCATCATCTGCAAATTTAGGGCCAGCATCTCTTCTCTTTTGGATTACAGCTACTTTTAGAAGCCAATAATGTATTCTCCATTCACGGCCATCATAAAGTGTTGTTTCCTCTCTCTCAGTTTCCATTAACCCAGCATCTTCTAACATATAGAACGTATCTCTATCTTCAGGATGAAGGACATTATCTATAATGCGATCACTGTAACCAAAAAAATTTAAAATATGTTCTGCAAGATAATTTGATTCATCATCTCCCATGTGAGAGTATTCTGGACTGTAATTAATTGCCGCAGCCAATGTTTCCGTAGTTAATACTTCCAAAATTATTCCTCAGTTATGTACCAAATAATGGGTCGTATATTAACCTGTTGTAGGTCCAACAATAATTTATAGATACTAAGAAAATAATGGAAGTGGAAGAAAAAAAAGATTTGTGGAATCTTGTTCGCCAGAAACTCGAAAAGAACAGTGAACCTGAGACCAAAAAT
>DAEH01000013.1:0-673 GCA_002497685.1 Euryarchaeota archaeon UBA169 | reverse complement strand
GATTGAACAAGATACTATTAGTTCAATTCAAAATGAAGACACTATTGAAGATAACAACAAATTAGACGATTTTACTCCTAAAACTGAAGTAAAGAATACTGGGAAAATTGAATTCATGAAGCAAGGCATCTTTGCAGGATTAATTTATATTTTAACAATAATGATTGTACTTGGAATATTAATGATTCCAGGCTCAATAACTGCAGCAATAGGTGGATACTTCGGGGGGCGGAAATCTGGCGATCCTGCAAGAGCCTTAACTGCTGCAATGTTACCTTTCCTTATCATAGCCTCAATCTCCATAATGGGATCTGTTGGTGCACTTCCTCCTGGCTCAGGACCTAATGATTTATCTGAAAGTATAAATGATTTCATAGGATACAACCCTGGTAATGAATTACTTGGACCTATCTCGAAAATGCCTGATAGTAATTCTTCTGTCTTTCTATCTCTAGTGGCATTTGGATTTATAGGTGGGTTAGTTGAAATTGATCGAAAGAAAAAATTACTAATAGACTAAATGCCTGCAACTTCACTAGCCATGTCCCAATAATATGTCTGTGCTACAATCAAGAATAAAATAGCTATTATTACTAACGGAACTCCATTCCTTAGAAAATCATTAGATGTTGGTATCCCTGATGCCTGTACAATTAAATTAGGTGGAGTACCA
>DAEH01000017.1:264-15555 GCA_002497685.1 Euryarchaeota archaeon UBA169 | reverse complement strand
GTTTTAGTAGAATTGGAATTTTTAAAAGGTCGCGAAAAACTAAATCCATATAATGTTCACTCAATAGTGAAGTATTAATTATGAAACTCTTAATCTCTGAATCTGAAATCAAAAAGCGTATCGAATTCTTAGGAAAACAAATTAATAAAGATTATAAAGGTAAAAAACCAATATTTGTAGGTATTCTTAATGGATGTTATGTCTTTATGGCTGACTTACTTAGAGAAATTAATTTGGATATTGAAGTAGATTTTGTCAAAATACGATCTTATGAGGGTGATTCATCAACTGGAACTATAAAATTTAGAAAAGATATCTCTGCAAATATTGAAGGAAGAGATATTATTATTGTAGAAGATATTATTGACTCTGGCTTCACAATAAATTTTCTAGTTAATAGATTAAGAAATTCAGGCCCCAAGTCTGTTGCTGTAGCTACTGCACTGTTCAAGAAAGAAGTTGCTAAATTAGATTTTGAAGTTGACTACGTAGGATTTGAGATACCTCCTGAATTTGTGGTTGGTTATGGTCTCGATTACGATGAAAAATATCGGCAACTAAAAGATGTAATGGTTATGGATCCTGAAGATATAAATTAAGAGCAAACGATTTATAGAGCTGAATTAAACAGAATAGGGGAAAGATGAGAATAGATGACGACCTAAAGCTAACCTTCAGAGATGTTCTGATTAGGCCAAAACGCAGCACACTAAAATCTCGGTCAGAGGTTTCCTTGTCAAGAGTATTCAAATTCAAGCACACTAAAAGGGAATGGAGAGGAATACCTGTTGCGGCTGCTAATATGGATACTACGGGAACATTTGAAATAGCAAATGAATTACAAAAAGAAAAATTACTTACTTGTTTGCAAAAGTTTTATTCAGTTAAGGAAATAAAAAAGGCCATACAAAACGGAATGGACCCCTATCATATTGCCATAACTTCGGGATCTACAGAAGAAAGTATGGAATTACTAAGGCGGAAAATGGCTATACATGAAAAATTGCAATACATTTGTTTAGACGTTGCTAATGGTTACAGGGAAGATTTTCTTCAATTCGTAAGAAAAGTTAGAAAAGAATTTAATGATAAGATAATTATTGCTGGAAATGTAGCAACTAGAGAAATGACCGAAGCACTCGTTTTGGCTGGAGCTGATATTGTTAAAGTGGGAATCGGGCCTGGCTCAGTTTGTACCACACGCAAAGTAGCTGGAGTTGGATACCCTCAGTTATCTGCCATTTCAGAATGCGCTGATGCTGCACACGGTCTAGGAGGTCACGTAATGTCTGATGGAGGTTGTACTTCTCCTGGTGACATCGCAAAAGCTTTCGCAGCCGGAGCTGATTTTGTAATGTTAGGTGGTATGCTAGCAGGTCATGCAGAATCTGGAGGTGAACTTATTGAAAATGAGGATGGAACAAAAAGTAAAATTTTCTACGGAATGAGTTCGGAGAAAGCCATGACTACTTACTTTGGCGGAGTTGCTAAACATCGAGCTCCTGAAGGCAAAGAAGTAAGAGTTCCATACAAAGGTGAGATTAGAAATACTATACAGTCAATTCTTGGAGGTGTAAGATCTGCCTGCTCATATGTAGGTGCCCGAAGAATAAAAGACCTACCAAAATGTACTACTTTCGTGAGAGTAACTATCACTACAAACGAAATATACACTTCACATGAAGTAAGTTAGATAGTTTAATAAATCTCCTTACAAAGGGAGTATATGGCTAAGAAAGTAATATTAGAAGCCGGACGAACTTTTAGTGAATTTAGTCTTTTAACCGATTTTACATCCAAGGATTGTAATCTTAACAGTATTAATTTAAAATCTCATTTAGGAGATCTTAACTTGGGAATTCCATTCCTCAGTGCTGCAATGACCTCTGTAACGGGATATGAAATGGCCCTTGCATTAGGCAAAGAGGGAGGACTGGGTGTGCTTCCTGCAAGGTTATCAATAAAAGAGCAAGTAGATATTATTGACAAAATTAAAAGCTATGAAATGGGTTTTGTAGAAGATCCTGTATCTGTCAGAGATAATGCCACTATAGATGAAGCTGTAAGATTAGTTGAAAAACATGGACATTCAAAGATTCCTATAACTGACAGAAACAATGTATTCTTAGGATTATTTAATTTTGACAAGTATTTGGAAAGTAACGAAACTCCTGCTGAGAATATTCTATCCATTATGACTAAACTTGAAGATTTACCTTTTACAAAAAATGCTGAAATAACCGTTAAACAGGCAAAAAAGGAATTGGAGAATAATAATTATTTGATTGTACTTGATAATCTGGGCCGTTTGGTAAAAATAGCATTCAAAAAGGATGTCGAAAATATTGTGGTAGGTGCTGCAATTTCAACACATAAAGGTTGGAAAAAACGCGTAAAAGCCTGTAATGAGGCTGGAGCCGATATATTTGTCATAGACACTTCTGATGCATATAATGAGTTTACTTCTAAGGTTTTGAAGGAATATGGCAATATGGGTCTAGAAAAACCAATCTGTGCAGGTAATGTAATTACGTACGAAGGCGCTAAATTCCTAATGGAAAGTGGGGCTGATGTAGTGAAAGTAGGGATGTCATCAGGTTCAATTTGCACAACACAAAGAGAAAAAGCAACAGGTAGGGCACCTATGACTGCTCTGATTGAAGTTGAAAAAGCTAGAACCGATTACTTTGAAAAAACTGGAAAATACGTTTCAATTATTATCGATGGAGGCGTTTCCGATGCAGGGAGCATGATAATAGCTCTCAGTATTGCTGATGCCGTAATGATGGGGGGATATTTCAATCACTTTTTTGAAGCCGAAGGTGAGAAATATGATTCAAGTATGCAATTAACCACACATGAACCTGACATTAAGTATGTTGCAACATGGGGAGAAGGTTCTGCCCGTGCAAGGAACCTGGATAGATATGGACATGTTGCCAGAAAAACATTCTTTGCTGAAGGTGAAGAGGGTACTGTAGAAAACTGGGGAAGATTAAAACCAAAATTAAAGCAAGATATTCGCAAAATTAAGGCAGCATTAAGTAATACAGGATGCACAAAATTAAAAGAATATCATGAAAAATCTGTAATTGAACTAATGTCGCCTTATACTCAAAGTGTA
This sequence comes from Euryarchaeota archaeon UBA169, assembly GCA_002497685.1. Lineage (GTDB taxonomy): Archaea > Thermoplasmatota > Poseidoniia > MGIII > CG-Epi1 > CG-Epi1. The sequence continues at coordinate 12,431 of DAEH01000017.1, read as the reverse complement.
GTGGGAGATACTCACGACATGAAAGTTAAGGAATAAGATCTAATAATTTATTTTTAAAATTATCAATGCCTTCATCTTTGTAAGCTGAAACTTCAATTGCCCCATCAAAGATTACTTCATTTTCAAAATCTAAATCTTTCTTACTAAACACATCAACCCATTGACACTTAGGATATCTTAATTTCAACTCATCACGTAAATTAGTTTGCATTTCTATAGAGTAGCCTGAAGTGTTAGTTAAATCAGTTAAAAATACAATAATGGGCTCTAGATAATCAAAAGCAGCTATACCTTGCTTCTCCATATCATTTCTTTCTAAATCTGGACGATCTAATAATCCTGGCGTATCCATTACTTGTAAAACTGTATATTTTTTATTTATGTGACCCAAAGAAACTGCTTTTGTTGTGAAAGGGTAGCTTTTGACTTCAGGCTTACCTGTAGAAACTGAACCTATCAGACTAGATTTACCTACATTTGGAGCTCCAGCAAATACTGCTATCGGAGATTCGGTATCTACGTTGGGAAGATTACGGAATATAGATCTAGCTGAAATTAAAAAATCAAAACTTTTAGAAATCTGTCTAACAACATTAGTCATTTTAGTATAAGCTTCACTCATAATCTTCATCGTATTCTCAGCACTTTTCCGAGCTCTTGCCTTAGGAACATATTTTGTAGAAATCATCAATACTTCTTTCCTAGCCCAATCAATTGCTCCAAGTGATTTCTTAAGCATATCAACTCCAACTGTAAGATCTATTATTTCTCTATCAAATGGATGAATAATATCAAATGATGGAAAAGCCTTAACATAACTAATCATAGGATTAGCAAGATTATCTGCAACAGAATGAATTTTTCTAACTGCAGTTAATCGAGCACGATAATCTGGATTTCTTACTTTTTCCTCAACCTTAGAAGCTCTACGTAATGCCCTATCAATTAATTCTTCAGAGGTCGCAATGTTTTTTATTTCTTGAAGATTCACAAATTATCTATAATGGCATTACCAAATTCACTACATTTCAATAATTTAGCGCCATTCATTAGCCTCTCAAAGTCGTATGTAACTGTCTTATCTCCAATAGTCTTCTGCATTGCATCAATAATCAAATCAGCAGCTTCCTTCCATCCTAAATATCTTAGAAGCATTTCACCTGATAAAATTACTGAACCGGGATTTACTTTATCTTGACCTGCATACTTTGGAGCTGTACCATGTGTAGCTTCAAACAAGGCATGTCCGGAATCATAATTTATGTTAGCTCCTGGAGCTATTCCTATGCCTCCTACTTGAGCAGCTAGTGCATCGGAAATATAATCTCCATTAAGATTTAGAGTAGTTATTACATCATATTCAGAAGGACGTGTCAATATTTGTTGAAGCATTGCATCAGCAATTACATCTTTGACAATTATGTCATTACCGCTCTTAGGGTTCTTGAAAATATGCCAAGGACCACCGTCAAGTGGCTTAGCTCCAAACTCATCTCTTGAAATTTCATAACCCCAATCACGGAAGCCGCCTTCTGTAAATTTCATAATGTTTCCTTTATGAACCAAAGTAACTGAAGACTTATCATTGTCAATTGCATAATTCAAGGAAGCTCTGACTAATCTCTTGGTTCCTTCACTTGAGACTGGTTTAACTCCTAATGAACTTGTAGACGGAAATCGAATTTGTGATACATTCATTTCATCCTCAAGAAATTTTAGAACTTTTTTGACTTCCTCAGTTCCTGCCTGCCATTCAATTCCGGCATAGATATCTTCAGTATTCTCTCTAAATATAGTCATATCTACTTTTTCAGGATTTCTTACTGGACTTGGAACGCCTTCAAACCAAACCACAGGTCTGACGCATGCAAATAGATCTAACTTTTGTCTAAGTGTTACATTAAGACTTCTGAAACCTCCCCCAACTGGAGTAGTCAAGGGACCTTTTAGAGCTACTAAATGATTACGTATTGAATCTAGTGTTGACTCTGGAAGCCATTCTCCAGTTTCTTCAAATGCAGCCTCGCCTGCGTGAACTTCCATCCAAGAAATTGACTTTTCACCGGAGTAGGCCTTAGACACTGCTGCATCCAACACTCTGGTGGCCACAGGGGTGACATCTAAACCTATTCCATCTCCGATTATTACTGGAATAATTGGGTTATTAGGCACTTCTAATTTTCCATTCGCGCATGTGACTGAGGAAGGTGACATAATCTCTGCTAGGCAGTGCTGTATAAATCGCTCTCGGACACTATAATAATAAACACACTTTTACATTACCAAATATGGGTATTCTAAATAGAATTGTTGTAGGCACGACTCCGTGGATGCCCAAATTTATTGTTGGCCGCATTGCTTCAGTCTATGTTGCCGGAGATAAATTAGAAGATGGACTTAATCTAGTACGAAAATTAAACAAAAAGGGTTTTGTTGGTACTTTAGATTTATTAGGTGAAGAAGTCAGGAACCGTCGAGGAATTACAAAAACCACTAAGTCATACTGTGATTTGATTGAAGGTATTGCAAATGCTGGAGTGGATTGTAATATTTCATTGAAATTAACTGCATTAGGACTTAAAATTGACGAGGGGCTCTGCTGGGATAATCTTAGTGTAATATTAGATAAAGCAAATACCTATGATACATTTGTAAGAATGGATATGGAAGATTCTGAAATCACTGAAGCGACTATTCAAATGTGTAAAAGAGCCACAAATTACTATCCAAATTGTGGAACTGTGCTACAAGCATATATGCATAGAACTAATTCGGACATCGATTTACTTAAAAATCCAAATACCAATATTAGATTATGTAAAGGCGCATACAAAGAGAGTGAAGATATTGCCCTGCAAGAATATGATAAGATTAGAATGAACTATATCGAATGTGCTGAAAAAATGGTGAAAAACAAGATATATTCCTGCTTTGCCACACATGATCTTTGGATAATTGAAAAAATAGAGAAAATTCTGGAGAAGAATAATTACCCAAAGAATAATTGTGAATTTCAAGCTTTATCTGGAGTTCCTATTGATAAAACACTAGATCGTCTGATTTCCAAAGGTTATAAAGTTCGATATTACATTCCATATGGTCCAGATTGGTATCCTTATTCACTTCGTAGAATTAGAGAAAATCCCGACATATGGAAAGATACAATGAAGGCTTTCTTCTTCAGATCTAAACACAGAAAATAGACATCAGCTTTTTTAAGCCAATTTCGTAGATAAACTATGGCAAAAAGAGTAAGCCGAAAGAAAAAAGCAAATTCATCGAATAATTATCGCGATGGAAAACTAGATAGCTCAAGGCCAGATTCAAAGCCTGCGCTCATTGCGCTTTTACTTGTTGTTATTTTGATAGGAAGTGGATTGTATCTAACATCAATGGTTGATACCGAAGAAACTGTGACTAGCCCCACATATGGCGTTAAGGCTGAACTTGTAACAAACGACCATAGGGCTGAACCTGGAGGCGAAACTGATTTTGTAATTCTAGTAGAAAATACAGGTACATTTACAGACACATTTACAATTTCAACAAAATCTAATGATGGGGGATTCACAATTGACATCGAAGATGGATTTGAAACAATCATGCTTAATAAAAACGTCCGAAAACCTTTACTGATTAATGTAAAAACACCATCATCAGCTGAAGGGCTACTTTATGCCTATATTGAGGTCGTATCCGGAGGCGATACAACAAAAAGTGCTGAAGTAAGATTGAACGTAAACACAAATAATAATTTTGGTAATCTGACAAAAGTTGGCGATTCCGTAGATGTTCATTATGCTGGGATTCTAGCAAGTAATGCTAAACTATTCGACAGTAGTATGGAATACATATGGGACAATTACATATATAGAAGAGATGGAGTAACCAACGATAATAGACATACCAGTACATTACCAGCTTCTAACATAGGTTGTATTGAGGCCAATAACCCTTCAGAGGACTGTGAAGGAAGTAAAGGCATGATTAGCGGTTTTGATTCAAAAATGGTTGGAATGTATGAGGGACAAACTCTCGCAGTTCGGATTCCAGCTAAAGATGCCTATGGGGAAACTGGTGGATCTGATTTAGCCGGTGAAGATTTAATTTTTATAATTGAAATGGTAACTATTAATTGAAAAATAATAAGTGGAACGAAATTTCTGAAAAGCCAGCTGGTGATTTTAGAATATTTAACATTAGGGAAGTTGTTGCTGAATCTCCGAGAACCGGAAAACAACATTCATTTGTACTCTTAGATGGGTCTGACTGGATTAACATTATAGCAATAACTACTGAACAAAAACTAGTGATGGTAAGACAATACAGATTTGGGACGTCTAGATTTGAATTGGAGATACCTGGAGGAATAATAGAGGATGGTGAAGATCCAATTGAAGCTGGAATTCGGGAACTTCAGGAAGAAACTGGATATGTTGGAAAGAATCCTAAATATCTAGGATATGTCGATCCAAATCCAGCGTTTCAAACAAATAAGTGTCATACAATCCTTGTTGAGGATTGCCTGAAAATTAAAGAACAAAATCTAGATCCTGGTGAGGACATAGAAGTAGAAATCATAAGTAACAGTGACATTCAACATTACATCGATGAAGGAACTATAAGACATAGTTTAGTATTATCTGCATTTAGATTATACGATATTGAAAACAGATCTAGTTAATCATTGGAACTGAAGAACCTAACGAATTAAGCTCATCCTCAGCTTCAGCTGCACTCAAATCATGCTCACTCTCAGGAATCGCAGAAACTAACATTACAACTTTGACTTTTGTAGACATTGAATCATCTGTTCTTAGGCCCCATATGAGATTAGCATCTTCTGCCAAATCATACTTGAGTGCTGATAATACCTCATGACAATCACTCATGGCAAACTCACTACCTGCAGCAATATGGAGGAGCACTGCCTCAGCCCCTTTGTAATTATTACCCAACAAAGGATTTCCTAGAACTGAATCTAAAACGCTACCCGGATCGGAACCATCGGATTCACCGTATAGCACTTTAGCTGTACCTCCAGCCTCAATGATTTTTTTCAAATCTGCAAAATCCACATTAATCATAGAAGGTTCTGTAACTACTTCTGACAATGATTGGACTATACCTGATACTAAATCGGACATTACACTAAATGCTTTCTGAATTGGATAATCGCCTCCTGTTAGCTCATTTAGTTTTTCGTTATCTAACTCTATTACGCAATCGCAATTCTTCTTCAATTCAGCTAAACCTTCCAGAGCAATTTTACGTCTAGGTAAGCCCTCTTCTTTGAAGGGAAGAATAGCCACACCAACTACTACAGCATCAGTTTCCTTAGCATATTTAGCTATAACTGGAGCACTACCTGTACCAGTACCTCCACCCATACCTGCAATAACAAATATGATGTCTCCATTACTTAACTTACTTCTTATTGATTCTTCATCATCTTCAGCACATCTTTTACCAGTATAAGGATCTCCGCCTGCACCCCTACCCTGTGTGATTTTAGCACCTATTACTTTCCTTACGTGTGCTCTACTTTTGTTCAAATGATTAGCATCTGTGTTTAGAGCTATTGTCTCTACACCCTTAACTCTTCTGTTATACAACCTATCAAGAATATTATTTCCTGCTCCACCTGTCCCTATTAATTTTACCTGTGGAGCCGTAATAAACTCCATCAAATCACTGCTATCAAAACTTTCTAATCTTTCCATCATTTTTATTCACGTCCATAATCTGAGAAGACCATCTTTCGACGGCTTGTCATCATTTTAGCTTCACTATCCAAAAATTCAAAATCTTTTTGTTCCTTTAATTTAGTCATAGCATAACTCGAAATAGCTTCAGTAACAATATGGTCTGTTGAGCCAAAACCATGATCTTGTAATGCTTGTAATCTTGTACTAGTATTCTCAGGTATTTTCACATTAAGAATTTTTTCATTAGGCGATGGCGTATTCCTATCTATATATTCATCAAGTGCTTCTTGAACTAATTGATTATATGATTTTATTCTTAAAGGATTTTCAGAGGCCCAATATTCAATTCTTGCAGCTCTTTCAGGATCTAAACGTACTGTCAAACGATTAGTAGTTAAGGGTCCTAGGGGGGCCATGTTGTCACACATTAATCAAGCTAGTATATAAACTTAATGCTTTTTGACGCAAAAATTGTGTCAAGAAACTATAAAAAATAAATATACTGTGACAAACTTGTGTCATACTTTCGGTACCATTTAATCATTATAAAGTATTGCTTATAATTGTTTATGAGTTGCAGGCATTGCAAAAATGATCCAGTCATAAGTAGGCGATATTCTGGTGAGATATTATGCGAATCTTGCTTTTACAAATCATTTGAAAAAAATGCTCAGAAAGAGTTGAGAAAACAGATTAACGCCTTAATAAAAAATTCAGACATTAACATAAAAAGAATTGGAATTGGTCTTTCAGGAGGTAAAGATTCCACAGTAGCTCTTCATATCCTGAAATCATATATTAGAGATAGAAACATAGAAATTGTTGGACTATCTGTAGATGAAGGTATTGCTAACTACCGTTCCAAATCTTTAGAGTGTGCTGCGGCCGAATGTAATAGTTTAGATATTAAACTAGAAGTATTCTCATATAAGGAACTAATTGGAATGTCGCTAGGAGAATTATTGATCGAAAAACCACCTCAGGGATCTCCATGCTCTCCCTGCGGAATACTTAGAAGAAGATCTTTGAATCAAATGGCAAACCGAAGCTCTGTCGATTGCCTAGTCCTTGGGCACAATCTTGATGATTTTGCTCAAACCGTTTTAATGAATCATGCAAGAGGCGATATTGCTAGACTTTCTCGAATGGCCCCTCACAGATTCGTACAAAGAGGATTCGTCCCTCGTCTTCTACCATTAAGACGATTACCTGAACAAGAAATATATCTTTACTCTATGTTGAAAGGAATGGAATTTTACGATGGAGATTGTCCACACTCGAAGGAAGCCCAGAGAAACACCTTTAGAGACATATTAATGAAATTAGAAAAAGAACAACCTGGAACTCGCCATTCCTTGCTTAGCGGAATGGAGAAAATAAGGGAAAATATGTCAAAGCCTGAAGAATTAACTCCATGCCCCTCGTGTGGCGAACCATCTGGAAGCCCTGAACCCTGTGTCTTTTGTCGTGAATTTGCTACTTTTGTAGTATAATGCCAAAATTCTTTTGACACAGCTTACGCTATTACTATATCTATAGATAAGAGGAGCCAAAGCTCCCCTTACTACACTTTGTCGTACTTATTCCTTATTCTTCTTTTTGTCTTAGAGCTATTCCAATTGCAGCCAAGAGACCACTAATTGACATGCTTAACAATGACAATCCAAAAGATGGAACTGTATTTACTTCTTTGACAGCAGTTATTGTTATAGGATATCTGTTGTTGTTTTCATTAGATTCTGCAACAGTATCTTCTGTATCAACTGCGAGGTAGAAGTCATATGACCCTGTATTTTGATCACCAGGACCTGCAGACATTCCTAATTCACCTGCTGTTGCTCCGAAAGCAATATACTTCTTGTTACCTATTGAGACAATTTCAGCACCATGGGCTGTAGTCTTTGTAGTGTCAATCTCCCAACCGGAGGTAGACCATTTTAATCCAACTTGAACGCCCAATGGATTACTCTCGAAATCAAGAAGACCTACTCTGAAGGTACCTACCGTTTCAGTTCCAGTGTTTTCTACTTGGAACATGAACCTGAAGTATTCATCCTTCTCACATGGATTATTACCTGCTGGATTGTTTACACAGCCTGTCTTTTTGACCCAGCCAGCTCCAGATTCTCCATAACCTGTTGCGTGCGATATATATCTAACATCACTACCAATAGACAAGTCTGGTTTAGCAATAATCATTGTAGCTTGACCATCTGAATCTCCACTAGTAAATGTGTTATCATAGTCAGACCATGATCGTGCATCAACTTGAATACTGTATGTTCCAGGTGGTGCCCATTTTGCATATCCCAGTGTAACATCAACGTTAACGGTCATAACTTGACCTGGATCTACAAAATTAGCTGCACTAGGTTCACTTGGTTTACCTTCTACTGAATTCCATGAGGTCTTAGTAGGATTGTTGATAGACCAACCAGTTGGTGCACCTATTTCTTCAGTTCCACTAGGCCAAACAATTTTTCCATCTGAATCTATGTAAGCAGTTTGATCACCGCCAGACAAAGCATCCCGACCGTTACCCCATGAACCACTAATTGGCTTCACTGCAACAAAAGTATCTCTTCCAGTTTGAAGAATTGAGTCCATTATTGCCATAGTTCCATCAGTTAATTCAACAAATGAATTATCTGGAGCTGTTATAACAAAGTCTACTACACCAGAGTCTGATGAAGCTCCAAAGTTATTAACTTTTACAGTGTATGTTCTACTAATTGTGTCTCCAGTCAATGACGATGGCTCAGCATTCTGAGTCTTAGGAGATATTTCTTTCAAATCAACAGAATAATCATCCAAACCAAAAACAGATGGATAATATGCTGTAAACATTCCAGATGAACCTGGACCTGATGAAGAACCTGTCAAACGAATCTGCATTTCACTTCCAATATAGGTATCTTGGAGACTTCCAGAACCATCGCCCAACTGCTCTACTGCACCTAAGTCAGCAAAGAACGTTTGTGCTGTTGAATTATCAAATGCACTACTGCCTTCCCAAACCATTGGCAATTGCGTATAATTTGCTGAAGGTATCGAATATAATGTTGATAACTGATCGGTTGATCTCCATTTTATATCATACCAAGGTCCGCTGTTACCCGACCTTACTTGTGCTTTAACACTTGCATCAATTAATTCATACTCAGCTTCAACAACCAAAAACGGCTTACTATTCCAAACAGTAAAGAATTCAGAAGTTAAGGATCCATCTTGAGAACCATCCCAAATATATGAACCTGAACTCCAGCCATCACCCATCGACCACTGGTCGCCAGTCAGCAAAGCTGCCCCTAATACTAAGGTTATGGTTCTGAAATTTCCTGCTGGACTCTCATCTGGAACTTGTACATTATCATCTCTTAATGCCTGAATATGCATTCTGTAAATACCAGGACCAAGATCTGAACCCCACTTCCAGTTAGAACCTGCTGTACTTGGATCAACTGTAAATTCTTCACCTTTAGCTAGAGCTACAGGTATTGTAAAGAAATTGAAAGCTCGGCCTTCTTTTTGTGTTGGCCAAACGCGTACATTATTAGAATCTGTAATTCTAGCTGCTACTGTAACGCCGCTTTGCTCTTCAAGACCAATTCCTCTAACTGTAACTGATAAATCATGCTCTTCACCAGAAGCTGAATACCTAACAGTATCAACATTTACTATATCAACATTGTTTCTGTATTCGTTACCAATTACTGCTAAGTCATCAATTAAGACTCCTTGGCCACCGCCATTTGCAGTTACTACACGGAAGTCAATCCAAGTTTGGTAACCTTCAAAAGCTTCAAGGCTCAATTCTTCTAATTGCCATGTTGTTTTATCTGAACTGAACATTGGACATGCACAATTTCCTTCATACGTTTTGAGAACTGTCCAAGTACCTGAAGTCAACTTTTGTGAACTATCGAAGTCTGTAGATGCTCGAACTTCAAGCCTATCGCCAGAACCTAAATCCCACTTAACTCCAAACATTATCAATGGTTTGAAAGCTGCTCGCAAGTCCACATTAACATCTGGTTGCCATTTAGCACCCTCGCCATCTCTGTCGTATTGATCTTGAGTAATGTAACTGTCATCTCTGTCTGCAATAGTATCTGGAATCTCATCATTATGTGTTCCCTCTTCAGCATATTGCAATACATATTGACCACTGAGCGCACTATCTTGTACTGACTTAATCAGCCACCTATTGAGGTCGGTTCCTGTACTCAATCTCTCTACTTCAGTGTAAAGATAATCATCTCTTTCACCCGAATCAAAATCGTCTGAGAAGAAATTATCAAACACACGGAATGACACTGTCTTTGAATTATTCCATGGGAAGAAATCCTTTCCTGCCGGAACAAGAACTTCGACAGTTATGTAATATGTATTAGCACCCGGACATTGGAATTGTGCAAAAAGTTCTTTTTGATCTGCATTCTTTTCAATATCTCCATAAATTGAATTGCCTGCTAATGATTGTATAACTGGCTCTGTCACATCTAAATAATCTGATACATCTTCACCTTGTAAGTTCGTAACTGTGAATTTGACTGGTAAATTAGGCCATGGAGACTCTCCTGCATTTATAACTGTGGCATTAATCTCTCTCCACAGAGAATCGCCGCCATCCTTTACTTCAAAGTCTTTATCTACAGTTATGTCACCAACAGCTACATCACGAGTAATCTTTTCAGTTCCTCTGAAAACTATTTCATCGATGAACCAACCTGCATAAGGTCTGCTACCTTCTGTATTTTGATCACTATCTGCATCAGCTTGAATTCTGAAATAAACTGCATCTGTATCATCCTTACCATAGTACGTATCACTTAGAACATATCCTTGGTATTTCTGGTTTGAACCACCCCATAGATACCATGAACCTTCACCTGGACAGAAACCAGAATAACTAATCAAATTAGTCCAAGTAGTTCCATCCTTAGATATCTGCATACGGAAATTATCTCCAGATTCCATACAACCTGTGAATAACATACCAATTACTACTTCTTCCATTGCACTCAAATCGATTGCTGGAGACATGAAATAGTCATCCTGATTAGGTTGCATTGTAAATTTCGGACAATTCGAATCTGTCATTGCATCATCACCCCATTCACAACTAGCTGGATTTGCGTTAGTCTTGTACCAACCGCTTGTGTTAAACATTGCTAAAGCTGATTTACCTTCGTGATAAACTGACTTAACTGTTTTGTTAACTGTGTCTCCTGCTGCAGTACATGTCTCTTCATCGTTGTCAAAATATCCACAACCATCGGCATCCCAGTCATAACTTCCTGTTCTGTGCATGTTGACACCGTTGAAACTTGTAGCACCATTATCTGTAGTATCTGCAATAGTTCCAGCAACACCAATCTCATCTTCTGGAGCTTCCATGGTTTCAATCCATTTACCAACTCCAACTTCAGCTTGAACAAAGTTATTTGGTGCACCTTGGTCACCAGTGTGAACAACTTCTGCAGTTAGAACATCCATACCTGCACTAGTAAAAATTACATGACGTGCTTTATTTTCATCAAGACCATCAAATATTCTTTGATGTCTGTCGTTTGTTCTGTTAAATGTAAAAACTACACTGTCACCATTTTGTATTGAATCTTCGATGTGCATAGGATGACCTTCAGGGAAAGCACGTGTATCAAATGTGCTATCGAATAAAATTTGGCCAAACTGATTCTTCAATTTCAAGTGTACTGCCGTACTACTCTGTGGTAACATACCATAATTTGTTACTGTAATTCTAATATCAACAGGAACCATAGACTCAACCGATCTCCAATATTGAACATGATTAGGAATATCTACTCCCCCAATACCAATATCTACATTCTTGGTTGATTCTTTTGTAACTTCCATCCATGATAAGATGGATGCAAAGAAGTCAGCCCTATCTGTTCTTTTGTTGAAAACTCCAATTTCGTCAGCAAAATGGAATGCTTTGTGAGTTTGAGTACCTGCATATGTTTCAGATGGGAATTGAACTGCATGATATTCATGACCGTCTGCTGCTCCCTTTCTTTGATCATACCAGAAAGCCCCTACTGATTCAGGACCTGTTGGCTTAATACCACAAGGTCGGTCCAAATAATGAACTCCTGCAGTATCTGTTGCGAATTCTTTACCTTCAAAAATAGAACTTGAAACTCCTTTCATAGGGTTTGAAGTTCCATCAACAATCAAATAAGATGATGATTGCGTGTCTGAGTGTAAATATGAATTTTCAAATTGGCCAGAATAAGCATCTACCCAATCTGTCATTTGAGTTAATAGAATAATATTTCGGTTATCTGTACTGAAAGAATCACTACCACCATCATTTCCATCTAAGTAATCTCCTAGTACAGAAGTCTCAGATGAACTAAAGATGTTTGTATTCCATCCAGAATACCAGATAATTACTTCATAATCATCTAATAAAGATAAACCTGCATCACC
>DAEH01000017.1:0-198 GCA_002497685.1 Euryarchaeota archaeon UBA169 | reverse complement strand
AACAATCAAATAAGATGATGATTGTGTATCAGAGTGTAAATATTGGTTTTCAAATTGACCCGAGTATGCATCTACCCAGTCAGTCATTTGTGTTAATAGAATAATATTTCTATTCACTGTACACCATGTATCTGAATCTTTATTAGCAGGTTTTTCTTCTGATTTTGTTTCACTAGATGTACATTCTCCATCCAAATA
>DAEH01000011.1 GCA_002497685.1 Euryarchaeota archaeon UBA169 | reverse complement strand
CATTATCTTAATTTCTTTAAGATTGTTCTTACTTATTAGATTTCCGACAATCATATTGCTTAGTCCAGGAGCTACTCCTGCATCCGGATACAACGCAGTCTTAGCTTCATCTGTAATATTATTTAGTTTATTACAATCCTCAGGCATGAATGAAATATCAACACATGTTTTCTTTTCAAGAATCTTTTTCGAAGTTTCAAATCCCATAAATCCAGGAACACAATTGACAATGATTTCGGTATCCTCTAAGGACTCCAAGAAATCTTCATTTTCCACGTCTATTTTCTTTGTAATTATGTTACTATTTAGTTTTTTCAATATATTCAAATTTGTTGTGTTATTGTCTATTGCATAAACCTGATACTTTTTAGATAATTCTACAGCAATTAGTCTTCCAACCATCCCAGTACCTATTACTGCAATGTTCATTCTAACCTTTTAATTTTTCTCTGGAAACTCTTACACCATTGGGTGTGGCTAAAATCCACTTTTGACTAACGCCAACGAGATCTCCATCAATATCAGCTATTGCTCTCTCTAATTCAGCTAAAATCTTGTGTAATGTTTCTTGATCTGAAGTTAGTGGTGTAAAATCAATAAGCACTATATTGCCATCGTGCAATTCTGAGGTTATTCTATTCACTTGATCACTTTTACTAAGTAATATTGTATGAACAATCATGGATGCCTTTTCACCATAATCTTCAGCTTTATCGGCATTCCAACTTCTTAGGTCAAAAAATTGTTCATCAGGAATACGTCTCATTTGTGGTGGTGCAGCACTCATATTTCTTTCCAACTAATGTATCTTAATTAGGTTTGCTGCGGCTCATCGCAGTTATAGTTACAATAATTATTATGCTAAAAAGTAAAGAGATACTAGGTAAGAATCCACTTTTTCTTTCAGATTCAAAAATTTCACTTTGAGCATAATTATTATTATCTTTGTTAATTTCATTCTCACTTACATATGTTTTAACTTCAAATTCGTGGTAATTTGCAGTAGCTACCCATTCGAACATGAAACTTTCACTTTGTTTTGGTAGTATAGTAAAATAAGAAGTATGCACCAATTCAGAATCAATAAAGAGTTCATAATATCCTATTGCAGTGTTACCATTGTAATTAGTTTTATTGTATGTTTCATTGTAATTTGTTAGAATTGTTTCTATTTTGTGTTTTGAACCTTTTTCTTTTGAACCTGTTATCTTCATATCGCTAACATAGATGTCTGCCCAACCCACAACATCAATAGCACTCAAACTTTGATTTCGATTTCCACTATCATCAATTAAAGAATAATTAAGCATAATTTGTCCAGCATATTCTATTTCAAACACAAGATTGAAATTTGCGCCTTCGTTAGAGTATTCTAATTCTGCCCTTTCTTTTCCTTCATTATCAATAATTTTTATATTCAAATATTCAATATTCGCATCCGTTTCTACATCAAAGGCATTCAGATATAATTCAAAATCTTCCCCAACTCTAGGTATTGATGGAGTGGTTTTCAAAACGCCAGTTGGTTTAGAATTCAGATAAATTTCAAGTTCATAATAGGCTATACCTACCGGAGTTTGCTCAACCGTCAAATTCATCAAATGATATCCTCCTGAATCAATATATGTCGAAATTATTGGATTATTACTGCCTAAGCTACTTCCATCCAAAGTCCATGTGTAAGTTAGGCCAAGACCTGTAGACTTACTTCCATTAAAGCTAACCCACGTCCCCTCATTTATTTCATCATCAGCTTCAAAATATGCAGTAGGTTTACTGTATACAGTTATGGTACTCTCTACATCTTCAGTCCAGAGATTACTATCTGAGCTTCTTCCAGATACCACTAATTTGTAATTGCCATATTCACTAAATGATAGAATCTTGGATATATTAACATTAATTTCATCATATATTAAATCTAAATCAGAAGTGTTAGATTCATACACTTTCCAATGGTATAGGTTAATCTCTCCCCAATTATAATCACTAGTTATTTCAACATTTTGATTAATTACAAGGTTTATTTCGCCATAATTTAGGTTAAGTATTGGAACGTTTGTTCCTACTAAATTAAATGTCTCAGTTGTATTTGCTCCTTTAGGATCAGTTACAGTTAATTCGATTTCATGCTCACCTTCTGTAAACAATAGGTCTAAATATTTCCCGTAAAAAAGATTAGATTCATATTTCCATTGGTAAGTTAGTATAGTGTTATCTTTATCAGTTGATACACCACCATCAATACGTATATCTCGATTTATGGGTATTTTCCATTCATTATTTCCTATTATAAGTCCCTCTTCTATGTTAATGTTTGGATTAGGTGGTGAATTTTCTACATACATTGTTATTTTAGATGAATTTAGTCCGTTTTGATCATCTTTTAGTGTTAATGTTATGTTATAGTATCCCGGAAATGCAAAATAGTGTGTAGGATTCATTTCGTTTGATGAGTTTCCATCTCCAAAGTTCCATAGCCATTCTTCAATTTCCCCATCAGCATCAATAGATGAGTCAATAAATTCAAATAATGTAAGTGTATTTCCGTTGGCTGGAGTAACTATAAAGTCTACTTTGGGCAATAAATTGATAATTTCTATGGTGTAGTATGTAGTACTTATATCATTTAAATTATCTATTAATTTCAAAGAAACATTGAAAATTCCTGAATCGCTGTACGTGTGTTCCTTTAGCATCTGATTTGATGTCCTTCCATCGTCAAAATTCCAATAGTAGAATTCAATTTCACCATCTAAATCATATGAATCTGTAGCATCAAATGTTATACTTTCACCTAGCATTACAGTATAGCTTGAAATGGTTACGTTTGCGATAGGTGGCTTGTTAACAAATATAGTTAAAAGATATATGTCTTCAAGGCCATTATTATCTCTTACAGTTAGAGTTACATTGTATTCACCATTTTCAATAAAGGCATGTATTGGATTTATCGTATAGTTATATCTTCCATCGCCAAAATCCCAAGTATAATTTACAATTTCCCCGTCCTCATCCCAAGACTCATCACCATAAAATTGTAAAGCTTCACCTTCAGTTACTACAGCATCATCTGCATCAGCTATTGCATGGGGTTTTGATAAGAATTTAATATCTACAACAATATTATCTCCGTCAACCTCTATATTCTCAATTTTCCATCCAGACTCAGTATCATTATATGCTAATGAATTGGGGTATGTGTCTTTGCTAAAAGATCCTGAAGTATAAGGATCACCATCATCTCCACGATTGGCTTTACTATCTAAGTCATCATCTCCATCGGCCTCCTCTAAATCCATTCCCTTATGTTCCTCATCATTATTGACCGTATTAGAGTTCCATTTTGAATCCATAATTTCTTCATCGATATGCCAAATCAAAAGTCCTTCTCCAGGAATGTATGTATCATATTTTGTTTGTTGTCTATTTTCAAGTAAGAAGTATTGTTTTGACCCTGTAAAATTTCCAGGGATAGGTAATTTGTAAATTTTCCCACCTTCGGAAACTGGTTCTATAACAAAATTTATAACATCATCTTCGATAAGTATAGGCTCTTCCCATCCCAACCAGTATCTTGAAAATGCGCTAAAATAAACTGGAGTCTCACCGTTATTCCCCCATGATCCTGCAGCCATTACGGCCCAATTGCCAGCACCTTCTGAACTTCCATCAGTATCATAGAAATCAGGCAATCCTAGCTCATGGCCGAATTCATGGCACCATACACCTAATGGGTTTCTTTCACCGCTAGATTCCTGATATTCAGGAACTTGAGTTATTCTTCTAACAACATGATCATCACCATTCTCGTCTTCGTCATCAGTATTTATTGTAATACTTGGCCAGTGAGCTGACCAAATATCATTACTATCACCAGTAGATTCCCCCCCAGGTCCAGAATGAATTGCAACTACAGCATCAAAGTTTGGATAGTATATATCTTCGTCTGCAATTTCTACACTATCCCGCACAAAGTCACTTCCGCTTGAATATTCTGCCGCATTACCATCTAGTGTGTATGGTCCAAAAACTTCACCCTCAATATTTAGAGCACTTCCAGAAACTTCATCAAAGTAATCCCGCATAGAATCGGAACTATTGAATGCAATACCCTCAAAGTAATCTTGATTATGTTCGCTTTGGAAGTCTTGGTCTTCAAAACCAGACATGATAAATGCAACATTTATGGTCCCTGTACTAGGTGCTGCGCTAGCTGTATGCATTGTAATAATGACTAAAAAGAGCAGTCCTAAAGTTGAAAAGTATCTCAAGTACACAATTATGTATTTTATGGCTTAGATATTAAAGTTCAGTTAGATACAAAACCAAGAGGGTCTGAGATTATGTTGTCTCGTGATTCATGTGAAATCTTTACAGGTTTATCACCAAAGAAAACATCTCTGTTACTTCTCATAGTGTCAAGTGTTGCGACTCCCATTGCAAAATTAACTGCAGCGCCAGCACGGAATCCAGCATATTCATCTGGTATTGCGTTAAGATAAGCCTTCACAGGTTCAATATGCTTGCAAGCATTGTCAAGCATGTAATCAAGTATTGGCATAGCTTTTCCTTCATTTATGTCATTCAACAATTTTTCGGGTTTTACTTGATATTTTTCAAATAAGAAACCAGGCCAAAATATTTTTTCATTATCAAGAATGTCTTCACGGAAATCTCTAATTATATTTACTTTTTGAAGAAATAATCCGAAATCCCTTTCGTTTTCTTTTAGTATTGCTGAGTTTTTATCAGATAAATCCTTTGACCTTTTTCTTATTAGTTCAGTTAGAAATCCAGAGGGAGTTCCTGCAACATAGTAACAATATTCATCTAAGTCATCAAAGGAGTAAACTTCTTGTTTAAGGAATTTTTGCATTCCAAAATTCATTTCTTTTAGCCATCTTACCATGCATTCTTTTGTTGCTTCATCAAAACTACTGTGAACAGCTAAAACACTTTTCATATTTTTAACTAAATCTCGGTATTTAGGATTCTGAACCATTTCATCGGCTGAGCCAGTCAGAATATCAATTTTTTCCTTAGTACTTTCAGCATTTGGATTTTCCAAAATATCCATTAACATGTTCATAGCTTCGATTCTTTCTTCTAAACTTATCTCTCTTCTTCCGATATCGTCTTCAAATGTGTCTAAAATCCTAGCTTCTAAGTACCCAACCATTATCGGCCCTAGTATATTTTCTTCAACTAGTGGAATTGTTAAGGCAAAAGATCTAGATACCGATTGTAGAGCTCCTTTACAGTATTCCATACTATCTTGTAGAAGCTCTCCAGTTTTGCTTTTGACTGCTCCGTATAGTGATGGCATGTTTACCTTTTGGGAGTTCGTAACTTGCCGAAGCGTATTTAAAATTAGGTTTTTTGGTAAGTTCAATGAAACCTTTAAGAGAATTGGATAAAACTAGTTTAGAAAAAGTTAAGATATTACTGTTTGATTTAGATGGTACATTTGTGGATAATGATAGCCTTCAATCCTCAACATATAGTTGCCTAGAAAGAGTAGTTCAAAATGGAATCAAAGCAGTGGTTGTTACAGGTAGGCCAGCAGGTTGGTGTGATTTGATAGCTAGGTGGTGGCCAGTAGATTCGGTAATTGGCGAAAATGGTGCATTCTCTTATTCTTTGATAAATGGTAAGATGCAAAGAGAGATATTTGACAAGTCTATAAATTTAAGAAAATCCAATAAATTTCTTAAATCACTACTAGAAGATATAAAAGTAGAATTTGGTGAAGTTCATTTAGCTGCTGATCAGGAATTCAGACAATGGGATTTAGCTATAGACATTTCCGAAGAGTATTCGATGCCTATGTCAAAAGTTCAACGAATCCATAATTTTTGTATAAGTAAAGGAGCTAATGCTGCAATATCTAATATTCATTTAAACATATGGTACGGTAACTATAGCAAACGAGAAATGTCTAACAAACTTTTGAATAGTTGGAATATCGACTATGACGAATGCATATACATTGGTGATTCTCCAAATGATGAGCCAATGTTCAAAGAATATCCTTTGTCAGTAGGTGTTAAGTCAATTGAAAAATATGTAGATATTATGGCTAATTTACCCTCTTATATTACAAAAAAAGATGCAAATCAAGGATTTGAAGAATTAGTAGATTTTATTCTTTAGACCAAGTGATGCCTTTTTGATTCTGGTAATTTCCACTTCGCTCATCGTATAGTTCATCTGCAGAAGTGCTAAGTTCTTCAAAAACAATTTGTGCAAAGGTATTTCCAATACTGATATCAACATTTTTACTGCTGGAGTTGAATCCTAAAAGAGTTAAGTTACCTTTAAACCCGGAATCAATTTTTCCAAAGCTACAAATGACTCCCTTACGAGCCCAGCTGGTCCTCAACCATAATTGAGCACAATGTTTTTCACCACAAGAAATTACTTCCTTTGTTGATATGGCAAATCTTTCTCCAGGGGGTATAGTAATATTCCCTTTATTAGATTTCATCTTTTCGGGTATTTCTATTTCTTCTACAGTTAAATCATATCCATTTGGCGTTAGGTTTTTTTTATCAAAAGGCTGAATACTAATTTCATTACTTCCGACTAATTTAATGATACTTCTATCAGATAATATAGCCATTTAATTTCTTATTTCCGCTAAAATTTCTTCAGCTTTATCAGCACGGACTTTACCCGATTGTTTTAGTTTCTCAGCTAAAAGGTCTATTTCTTTTCCTTTAGCACCGACTTGAACAGCTAGGTTTCTAGCATGAAGTCCCATGTGACCTCTTTGTATTCCTTCAGATGCTAGGGCTCTTAATGCGCCCAAATTCTGGCATAAACCTACAGCACAGATAACCTGAGATAATTCTGCAGCTCCTCCAGGAATCTTAACGCCTAATATTTTAACACAAGTTTTGGCAGTAGGGTGCGTGGCTGTAGCTCCACCTACTAGTCCAATAGCCATAGGAATTTCAATTGTTCCTTTCAAATCTCCATCAGCTGTCTTTTCCCACTCAGTGAATGAGGCATGACCTTCTTTCCAATTTGAGTATGTGTGGGCGCCAGCCTCAATCGCTCTCCAATCATTTCCTGTAGCAATAACGACAGGATCTATTCCATTCATTATGCCCTTATTGTGTGTAGCAACACGAAATTGATCAGCGCAAGCGAATGCAAATGCTTCAATAATTCCATCTACAATCTCTTCACCACCTAAAAATTTGGCTGGCCACACAGCATATGCTTTAGTTTTTCGGTATATTGCTAAATTAGAAATGATGCGTAAGTATACTCTTCCTCCAGTTAAAGTTTCTAATCTTGGAGCTACAGCTTCAGCCATTGTGTTGACTGCGTTGGCTCCCATAGCATCTCTACAATCGACCAACAAATGTGTTATCACCATTGGCCCGGTTTGTGAATCTAAAACTCTGACTTCAATATCTTTACAACCTCCTCCAAATTTGACAAGAATAGGATCTTGTTCATTAGCGAGTTTGATAATATCTTCTTTCTTGTTTAGTATTTCCTCTTTTGCTTTAAACGGGTCTTTCAAATTTACAAGTTGAATCTGCCCTATCATGACAGGTTCGTCAGATGTAGCTTTAATGCCTCCAGTTGATCTTGAACCTTTTGCCATGTGTGTCGCAGCTGCAACAACAGAAGGTTCTTCTACAGCCATAGGAACAATATAATCTTTTCCATTAATTTGGAAATTTGGAGCAAATCCTAAAGGGAGAGGAAAAGTTCCAACAACATTTTCAATCATCCGGTTAGCCGTTTCTTTCCCTAAAGCTCCATAACCACTAATTGTTTCCACTTCATCTTCGGTTAAATTAGCAAAATTTTTAACAAAATCAAGTCTTTCGGATGGGTCTTTTTTGTAAAAACCTGGAGCTTCTGAGCTTTTAGTCATACACGGTCAAGGAAGTACAAATTAAAGATAACTGGTTCTATAGTGGAGAATCTCCAATTAATCCACAGTGTGGGCACATGATTTCACTTTCCTCGTCATCAATCTCAAACTCACTTTGACAGCCGCCTTCACAAACAAAGACAACATTACGGGAGAACTGACTTCCCTGAAGAACACTAAATGCAGCAGGTTTTTCTTCAGTGGAATTCATTTCATTCTCATCCAATAATTCAACAGGAACCAGTATAGTAGAATTATCGACATTAATTGGAATTTCTTCGCTTTTGTTTTTGAAAATATATGCAGCTGAGGCAATTGCAGCCATGACTAATACTCCAGTTATAATAATGTAATTATTTATTGGCGAAGATTGGCTATTTCCATTTCCAGCACTGTTTACATTGTCATATTCAATGAATATTTCAAGCATTTCGTTTTCCATGTCAGGATTTTGATATCCCATTCTATCAACTGAAATAATTCGGTAGTAATGATATCCACTACTTAGATTATTTATTTGATATTTCATTTTATTTTGAGTATAGTTTAGGCTGCCAATAGCTTCCCAAGGCCTTGAAAAATTGTCCCTACTTTCCACTATGTATGAAACAGCATCTTGTGGTTCATTCCATTCTATGGTTAGATTGTTTTCTTCATTAACATCATATTTTAAGTCTTCAACAGACATAGGAAGTTTATTGTCTATTGTAGTTAGTAGATCATATCCCGAATACGTTATTCTTAGAGAGGCGTTGTTTGGAGGAAGATATCCTTCATTACCATTTCCAAAAATTATTTTCCCTAGTTTATAATCAATCCAGTATTGATTTGCTTTCATACCAGATAAATCATTCCCATTGTACTCTTGCAAAACTTTATCATAAATTCCGTTCAAATTTTCATCTACAGTAACATCAACGTTCTTTATTTTACCAGTCATTACAGCTTTGAGAGGAATAGTGGGCAGTAATATTTCATTGTTGTTAGTATAATTA
The DNA here is from genome assembly GCA_002497685.1 of Euryarchaeota archaeon UBA169. Classification (GTDB taxonomy): domain Archaea; phylum Thermoplasmatota; class Poseidoniia; order MGIII; family CG-Epi1; genus CG-Epi1. The sequence goes on along the minus strand of DAEH01000011.1, from coordinate 5,400 downwards.
AAGATATATTCATATTCATCCCTTGGGTAGTCATTGCCCGCATAATCGGTAGGATTAATTCTGAAATAATAAGTGTATCCATCAACAAGGCTTCGAATGGTAAATTCATCTTCAATCCAATCTTCATCAAATCTTTTCCATTCTAATATGTCTTCGTTATTTTCAATTAGTCTGGCGTATTCAATTTTTAGATTTGATAAATTTTCAGATTTAGTTTGAATAGAAAGAATTAAATCATCCCCATTTCTTAGGATATCAATTTGATTTAATTTTACATGGGGTTTAATTCGATCAAACGTTATTGTTACATCTGGCGTTTCTTTTACTTCTTTATTTCCTGAGTAATCAATGCTTCTTGACCTGAGGTAATACGTACCATCAGACTCAGGTTCAAACCAATATTCTCCAATGCCTGTGAATAGTCCATAGTTACTCCATGATTCTTCATTATCTTGTTTGTACTCTATTAAATATCCTTGAATGTCAAAGGTGTTATTACTTTTCCAATTGAGAGTTACACCATCAAAATTGGTATATTCAATATCGCCTTCGCTCAGCCATAAATCAGAATTTGGTAAATCCATATCAATTTTTATTTCGGTATCGTAGCCTCCTTTAATTTCTTTGTTACCATTGACGTCAACACCTATTGTTCTAAATCGATATATATTTCCATTTTGAGCTGAAAAATTAGTGGCATATGTAGATTCGTAATAGTCATACAGTATCCAGTCCCCTATAGAGCTGCCATCTTTAATTTGATAATATAAATAAAACCCTTCGAGATCTCCATCATTTGATATTTCCTTCCAAGTTAATGGTATAGTTGTTGAGTTCCTGTAAAATCCATTCTCATTAACTTTAGTTACGGGAGCTGCAGTATCGATCATAATAGGAACGTTATAGGTCTTATCGTTATAATTCCAGAGGTTTGCCTGTGGGAATGTCACAATTATTTCTTGGTCAAACCATTGTGTGTTTTGTGGATTCCCTACCACACTTGAAATTACATTTTCTCCCTGAGAAAGAAAGTTTGTGTAAACCTGAACCTCATCATTCCAGTATTCAGCACCATGGCCATCTCCTTCATCCATATCACCAAATACAAAAATTCCGTTAATGTAATGGTCTCCGTAATTATTACTAGCTACATTAATATTCATTACTCCATTTTCATAAATTCCGATATCAGTTATATTAAAAACGTATCTGAAATAGGCATAATTATCAGCATCCCACGCTGTTCTGTAGTCAATTCCATCTACAGCACTATCTCCAAAAGGAGCATATGCATTTGACCAATTAGTGTCATTAAATCCGAGAGTAGTCCAATTTGTGTTTCCGTAAATTTCATCATAAGTATCTGACTGTATCCACTTCCATGCGACCTCGGAATCTCTTCCGCTACTAAGAAGATAATCACTAACTATGTAGTCATATTGAGATTTGACCTCGAATGATATGTTGTGATTTCCGTCTTCAATTGATGAAGGCATTATTGCATTAACCGTTACATTAATTGATTCTCCAGGATATATTATAAAATTATTAGGACTGAATGTTAATTGTGAATTAATTTCACCAGATGATGGAATTAATGTGACATTATCAACCAATCCTCCGTTGTTTCTTATTATAATCTCTTTTGAGAATATTCGAGTTTGATTTACAATTACAATTTCATTATCAACCTCTGTTTTGAGTCTATAAATGTTAGTTTGAACTTTTAAAATCAAATCGTTATTTGATATATTAGAGTCAGTACAGTTACAGGTTAAGTTTATGTGGAGAGAATTATTCCCAATGTATTTTGGAGTCCACGTGAAAAATATTAAATCCTCATAACTAGCCGGTATACTCGAAAAAGATGATGAACTAATATTTGTCTCATTAGTATAAGACCGAATTATTACTTCCTCAGCACTTAAATTTCCACTATTTCCATTATTTACAGCGACAGTAATTGTATCTCCAAAAATGATTGATTCATTTGTAGGTTCAAAGACTTTGGCAGTTACTTGCAAATCAAGCCATTGCCTGTTTTGCGCTCCACTACCCCAAACATAATCTCTTCCATATACGGCAAGAACATTTTGACCACTCACGAAAGATTCCGGATTAATGGAGCTAGTTCCATCATCATTCCAATAATCAGAACCATGTGAATTCCCTCCAGTTTCTTCATATATTATCTCGCCATTGATGTAAGGAGTGCAATAGTTTGCAAATGCTACATTAATTTCAGCTTCAGTCACTATACCATCAAGTTGAAATTTGTGGCGGATTAAAATAATATCATCATTATAAGGCGAATTGCCGGATGTGTCCCAATCAGTGTTAGGATCTACATTATTGTCTCTTCTATCTCCAAAGGGAGCTCCTCCAAATACCCACGAGGTGTCATTAAAGTCAGGTTCAGACCAGTTCACTGGAGCTTCTGAGTAGTCATTAATAATCAAATATTTGTAAAATGTAGAATTATCTCTACCACTTTCAACAATTGTGTAACTTTCAGCATTATCTCTGGAATATATGACATTGTCTATGTAAGGATCTTCCTGAGCTCCAGAATTGGGCAAATATACCACCATAATCAGGGCGATAATCGCCATAATTATGGCGTTTACTGATAATTTCACGACGTTAGATTTGTACATATCTATAATAAAGGTTTGATATTTACAATGAGAAGAACTATTTATTATCACCTCTCTAATGCACAGTAGATATTGTGTCAGATGAGAAAAAAGATTCAGGGCTTAGAGGTCGCATAGATCGCTTCTTTGACAAGCAAGCTAAGGAGCAACAAAATTTACTTCAGGGGAAAGTTGGTGGAACATCAATTAAAGAATCATGGGATGATGTAAAGAGTAAGGTAGGAAGTACAAAGTCTTCAAAAGCCATAACTAAAGTACATAAAGTAAAAGAGTCTAAGACGAGCTTGTCTAAATCAAAAGCTAAAGAGGTAAAAATAAGTCCTTTAGCTAGAAATTTTGTTAGAGCCACTACAGATTATCCGCCAATCACAATAGGAATAATGACCGTAATAACTTTGTTTATGCTTGTTGGCATTGGAAAAATGAATATTAATGGGGCAATGGAAGTTTACCTTCCAAAAGGTTCAGTTGAGGAAGAATTACTTTTAGAAGTTCGTGAAGATTACTCAACAGATATTATTGTAATTTATGTAGAAACTGATAATGCATATGATGTTTCTAGTTCAGCCAATATCACAAATCGTCAGGTATTGTTAGAGTTAGATTACATTGAAAGAACTGTTGACGAGAATGGTCAGACTGAAAAGGGAGGTGCCGGTGTTGTACCTTCAGATGGTGGAGTCACAGACAATGTAGTTTGGTCATTTAGTATATCTACTCTGATTAAAGAGTTACACAGTACAAACAGTAGGGTTTATGACGCAATTATTACAAATTCTGCAGAATGGTCTGCAGCTAACTCAGATGGTGCAAGTGAAAGTGTTGCAGAATTAATTGGTCAAGCTGCGCAGATAGCAAAAGATAGTGCAGTAGATTCTAACACATTAAATCATTACGAAATACCTAGTCAGTCGGATATTGATGATATTGTAGATGATTTGCCTCCTGCAGTTGTTGAGAAGGTTATGAGAGATACTAATGGAGATGGTATTTGGGATACGGCAGTAATATTGTTTGGTATTACTAGCGATGTTCCACCTCCTGTTATTATTGAAGAAGTGGATATTGCAATGAAAACAAGAGGAATGGGTCTTAATGGTGAAAACGGAAATAGACCTAATGGAGAAACCTATAGTCGGATGATGCTTACAGGTCCAGTTCCAGTTACTCAAGCAATAACAGAGAGATCCTTTTCTGAATTCTGGCGTGTATTTCCTATTGGCGTTGTAATGTGTGGAGTTGCAATGTTCTTAATTCAGAAAAAGTTAAGAGCTGTAATGATAGCAGGGATACCAACTCTTTATTCGATTTTCATTACTTATGGAATTATAGGATGGGCTGGACTCGAAGCGACTCCAACAATAATTGCACTTGGACCTATACTCATGGCTTTAGGTGTAGCATATGGTTTGCATTTGTCTAATAGATTCACTGAAGAAGAAGGTGAAACTGCTCAAATCCGGATGATGAAGGCAATGTCTACTACTGGAAGAGCAATAGCTCTATCTGCGATGACAACAATGATTGGATTCGGGAGCTTAATGTATACTAATTTAGGCCCAGTTTTTACAGTAGGTTTGAGCTTAACATTGGGAATAATGGTTTGTTTACTTTGTACGTTTCTAATGTCACCTGCTATTGCAGTCTTGACTAATTACGACCATAAGAAAGTTGAAGGAGAATGGCATAAATTAGCGAAGGTAGTTACTGAGAAAAATAAACCTGTTTTAGCAATATTGGCTACTGCAACTTTACTCTCTCTTGGAGTATTGCCACTTCTGGAGACTAACATAGATTATCTTGACATGGTCCCAGATGATGAACCTACATTAATTGGTATTGTGAAATATTCAACTCAGTTCAATGCAGGAGCATTTGGTATGATGATTGCTAGGGGAGATTTCCAGAACGATTATGACGAAATTACCAACGATGCTGTTGATCATTTGGACCAAGTGGATTTGTTGGTTGCAGGTTCTAAAAATAGTAATCGAGAAGGTTTGAATGATGTTCCAGATGTGACAGCGATCTCACTTACGGAAGTTATGAAGGCAGTTAAGTTTTCTACGAATCAATCTTCAACATTGGATACTGCCTTAAATCTAATAGGTGTTGATGATGGTGTCGAGCGTTCTTTTTGGGAGCTTTTGCATAATGAACAAGTAGCTAATAACCAATTAGTTGGTAGAGATTTGCAAAAATTCCTTCTCAATGTATTTTACGATAGTATAACTCCTGAGGCTATAAGTATGATAATGGATTGCTCTCCAGATAATTCTGGTCAAGTAGCCTGTCAATTTTCCAAAACTCTGATTTATGTTGATATGCCTCTAAAAGATATTAAAGGAATGGAGGTTGCAGTAGTAGGTGTTAATGAAATCCGTGATGACCATGAATATGCACCTGTAAAAATTTCAGCACTAACTGGAGTTGCAGCTATAGGTACTAGTGTAAATGCACAATTGATTAGTTCACAAATAACAACATTAGTCATTTGTATTGTTCTTGTTTTCTTTGTTTTAACGCTAACATTTGGAAGAAATTGGAAATTGGGACTAATTACCACTTTTCCAGTTATTTGGGTAATTTCTCTAGAGCCTTTGACATTTGTAGCCTTAGGTCAGCCGTTGAGTTTGGTTACTGTTATGATAGGGTCAATTGTAATTGGAGTAGGAATAGATTTTTCAATACATATTACGCAGAGAGTTATTGAGGGCGGAATGAATATGCCTAGTGTTTACAA
>DAEH01000049.1 GCA_002497685.1 Euryarchaeota archaeon UBA169 | reverse complement strand
CACTAGGGGTTTTAAGTTTAAGTTCGGTGATTCTTTATATCAAGGTCTTAATCACGCTAAAGGATGAGTGTTACTGATTCTAGTAAAAATCAAGCGAAAACAGGGAATTATAGCCCAGTTGAGCTAGAGAAGGAAGTAGCAGACAGGTGGAAAAAAGATAAAACTTTTGAGAACAGTATAGAGAATAGACGCTCATCGAAACCATTTACTTTTCTTGAAGGTCCTCCAACAGCTAACGGTAAACCAGGGATTCATCATGTTCTTTCTAGATTATTCAAAGATATGGTTTGTAGATGGAAAACTATGGAGGGTCACCTAGTAGAGAGAAAAGGTGGCTGGGACACTCATGGTTTACCTGTAGAAATTGAAGTTCAAAAACAATTAAATTTAATGTCTAATGAAGAGATAGAAGCTTACGGGATGGAAGCTTTTAATCAAAAATGTAAGGAAAGTGTATGGACATATGAAGAAGCTTGGCGTGAAATGAGTGAAAGAATGGCTTTTTGGGTTGATATGGATGATCCATATGTCACATTACACGATGAATACATTGAATCAGCTTGGTGGTCTTTAAAGCAGATGCATGACAAAGACCTTCTTTTCAGAGGTCACAAAGTATTGCCTTATTGTCCGCAAACAGGAACCAGTTATTCCACACATGAGGTTTCTCTTGGTTACAAAGAAGTAGCTGAGCCTGCAGTTTATGTTAAATTTAAGCTACAAGACTCGGAAGGATCAATAGTAGCATGGACAACAACACCTTGGACATTGCCAGGAAATGTAGGTCTTGCAGTTGGACCTGACGTTACATATTGCAGAGTGAGAGTTACATCTAAACCTTCAGATAGTTGGGAAGGTAGAGGTGGGGCTGAAGTTGGTGAAGAGTTAATTTTAGCTAAGGATTTAATGCCTGAAGTATTACGCCACCATGCAGAGGTTGTTGAGGAATTTCCAGGTAGTGAATTGGTAGGCCAAGCTTATGAACCTCTTTTTCCCGGAGCAATCAATAGAGGAGATTCAGAAACTGCTTGGACAGTAGTGGCAGCAGATTTTGTTACAACTACTGATGGAACTGGTATAGTCCATACGGCTGTAATGTACGGAGAGGACGACTATCAATTGGGTATGGAAGTTGGTTTTCCCGCCCAACATACAGTAGGCATGGACGGGAAATTTATCAAAGGAACCCACCAGATATTAGATGGAAATTACGTAAAAGACTGTGATTCAAAAATTATTGATTTATTAGACGGCGAGAATAGACTATACAGAGAACACACTTACACTCACGATTATCCACATTGTTGGAGAACAGATCATCCGTTATTGTACTATGCAATGGATAGTTGGTTTGTAAGAATGACTGCAGTAAAAGACAAGATAATCGATTACAATTCACAAGTGGAATGGGCTCCAGAATGGACCGGGACTGGCCGTGTTGGCGAGTGGTTAAGAAATATCAAGGATTGGGCCATAAGTCGAGAAAGGTACTGGGGAACACCTTTGCCAGTTTGGATTTGTGAATCATGCGGGCACCAGCACTGTATAGGAAGCATTGAGGAAATGAATTCACTAAAAACAAAGGATTCACCAGCTCCTAAAGAATTGCATAGGCCGTATGTAGATGATGTAAAATTATGTTGTACAGCAGAAGGTTGTGGTGGGGATATGATTCGCGAACCTTATGTTATGGATTGTTGGTTTGATTCAGGGTGTGCTTCTTTTGCACAATGGCATTATCCCTTTGAGAATAAAGACAAATTTGAAAATAGTTTTCCAGTAGATTATATTTGTGAAGCTGTGGATCAAACTAGAGGATGGTTCTATTCCTTGCTGGCAGTATCAACTACTGTTTTTGATAATATTTCTTATAAAAGATGTTTATCTTTAGGACATATTTTAGATAATGAAGGTAAGAAGATGAGTAAATCTAAAGGGAATGTTGTCAATCCATGGGACCATTTCAACAAGGAAGGTACTGATGCAATTCGTTGGTATATGACTTCACAGAGCGCACCTTGGAATCCGATGAATTTTGATCCTAATGGAGTTAGAGAGACCTATGCGAAAATGTTTTTGACTTTATGGAATGTTCATAAATTCCATTTAGATTATGCAATACTTGATAATTTTGATTATAATAAAGATTTTATTACTGTTGATAAAAGAAATGCATTAGATAGATGGATTCTTTCTAGAGTTTCTACAGTTGCTGAAAATTACCACAATCAATACGTCTCATGGGAGTTTCATAAGGCAGCGAGAGAATTAGAAAATTTTGTAATTAATGATCTTTCTAATTGGTATGTACGTCGTTCAAGAAGAAGATTATGGGATGAGGCAGATAGTCATGATAAACAAGCTTGTCAATTCACCCTTCACGAGGTTTTGCTAACAGTTAGTAAGCTTATGGCTCCAGTAGCTCCGTATATGCCAGATAAGATACATTTTGATTTAACAGGTACATCAGTTCATATGGCAGATTGGCCTATTGGTTCGGATTTAGTTTCAAAAGATTTACCACCACAAGATTTAGATTTGGAAAATCGAATGTCTATAGTAAGAATGCTTGCTGAAACTGGGCGTAAAATTCGAGTCGAAGCCAAACGTCGTCAAAGATTACCTTGTAAGGAAGGTTGGATCGTTGGAGGTCCCGATCTAAGTGAATTCCATTCAATAATAGCCGAGGAATTGAACGTAGAAAAGTTAACTACTGAAAATATTTTAGATAGATTTCAAAAAATTGAGATTATGCCTAATCATAAAGTATTGGGTGCCAAGTGTCGGGCAGATTTGCCTAAAGTTCTCTCAGAATTATCACAACTAGAGCCAGATTCTCTTTTATCAGACATTGAAAATAACAAGGCGAAACTTGCAGGATTTGATATTACTATGGATGATATTAATATTAAACGAGTAGAAAAAGAAGGATATGCAGCTTCTACGTTTGACGTAGAAGAGATAGGAGATATTTCGCTTGTACTTGATGTAGAAATTACTGATGATTTAGTTTCTAAAGGCTTAGCAAGAGAGATAACTAGGCGCATACAATCTAAAAGGAAAGAGCTAGATTTAGACTTAGAAGCTTCAATATCATTAAAGGTTTGGTTGGAACACAATTCACCAAAATTGAATAAAGAAGATTGGGAATACATAACGTCTGAGACTCGCTCAGAACCAGCTGAATTAATTATTGGAGATTGTAATGAAGATATCGATAATTTCCAAGTCGAAGATAATACAATTTATTTTAAGGTAGATTAGTCTACAACTTTAAACATATTTTTCTTCTTCTTTTCAGTAGGTTTAAATTTTGGGACTTTCTTATCATCTACTGCTTTGAAAGTATTTTTATTTTCAGTTGGTTTGAATTTAGGTACATTATCCTTCTTAATTGACGGTATTTCTTCAGACATTTTAAATGTTGGAGCACTGCCAAAGCTTGACTGATTTCCTCCCATTACCTTCACACCTCCAGTTCCAGAACCTATTGACATAGAAGCCACACTTCCAGAGGTTTTACCTAGCATACTATCAGTATCCAATTCATTTAATTCCATAGACTCAGAGGTATTGGTAGATTCAGTATTAGATTGAGTTGCTGGCCCTTTGTCTACACCTGCAGCATTCATTTCTTTTATAGCATCTGCAGCAGCATCTTTGACCTCTTTCGATCCATCTCCAGTCATAATTAATGCACGATCCATTACTTCAGAAGGCATTTCCCAAGATACGCCTTTTGCAATTGATGCTAAACCAGTTATTGCAGTAGCTCTTACTCTTGAATCTTTATTTCCAGCTTCATTCAAAATAGTGTTAACTACTTTTGTAAATTCTTCATAAGAAAGAGTATTAGCTTTAGTCCAAAATTTTTTAGCAGCAAAAATATCACTAGACTGTACAGCTTTTAAGAATGCACTACTTTTATTGGAATTGACTGGCTTAAATTTGACAGATTTTTTATGTGAACTTACTTTCCTAACGATTTTCCTCATTGGTTTATTTTTTCGGATTGTGGCTTTCTTTCCAGCCAATTCTCTTACTTTAAATCCACTAGAGCTTTTCTTTATTGGCGCATTAGGAATATTACGACCTTTTCTTTTTGCAGCTATTGCAGCGCCACTTTCAACTTCCAATCCAACTGGTGGTGTGAATAAGTCATCATTAGCAGTATCTTTCTTTTCCTTAATCACAGAATTATTTGCAGCACCAAATTTCGCTACAAAATCAAAAGTATCTTCTAAAAACTCTTCAGAAGAAATATTAATATTTGCTTCTAGAAGTTCTTTGTCTAGATTTTCATTACCTAATGAGATAATAAACATGAAACCATTAATATTGATGTAATTCGAGATAAATTCAGATATTTTTGTGAATGATCCAGAAACTGCTCTTTCAATACCTTGCAGAGTAATCACAAGTGGTTTCTTATCTATAGATATTGCAGCTAATTTCTTCATAGAAGAATCAAACTGATGAATCATCTCTACTCTATTTTCGCTTGAAAGACTGGTGGATAAAATTACAGGAGCACTTTCGTTTATTCGATTTACTAAATCAGAAGTGGTTCCATTACTTCCAGAATTTCCTTTTAGTTCGGTAACTATTTGTTGAATAAGTGGTAAACACAAATCATTTTCAGATAAGTATCGCCTTGCGTTGAACTCAATAACGTTTAATCCAACAGCTTGAAGATCGTTTTCAACCTCAGTAATTGCAGCTTTTCTTTCTCCCAAAGTCCCACCATATAATGCTACCAATGAAGGTGGATTTGCCTTCCCAGCTTGCGATATTATTTTGGCAGTTGTTGCAGTAGACATTAGTAATTACCTAAACTTTAGCTAATTTTTTTACAATGAAGCTCTCTTTAAAGGTTCTCTACATGGGTTCTAAACTGCGGGGGTCGCATAGCCTGGCCAATTGCGCCGGACTTAAGATCCGGTCCTTAGTGGTACGAGGGTTCGAATCCCTCCCCCCGCACCATCTAAACATTCGTAATCAAGACGTTAATTCTCCAAAGGAAGACTATAATTGCAATAATTGCGAAAACTTGCCAGTTATTTTTCATCGCGTTTGCCCAACTAATTTTCTTTGATTCGAGCAATGGTTCAATGCTTGTAAACCAGCCTAAGAAAAGTACTGAAATACAGATTAAAATTAAATAATATGTAATCCCGGGGCTAAACGTAAATGTTTCAGAATAAACATTACCATCTGAATCCATCCCTACACAATTTCCATCTCCCCAAATAACTGGAGATTTCATCCAACATCCACTACCAGCATTCTGAATAGAATCGATAATTGGTTCATCAGCTTCAAGAGCATTGTCAATCAAAGCGGTAAAAATTAGCAAAGTAGACATTGTAATTATCAAGTTTACTGAAAAGACAGCAGCTATAACTTTCCTATATTTTTCCGCACGGAAAGCAAGTAATATCAATAATGAGCAAAGCATAATTGAGACTGATAAAATATTATCAATCGTGTAAAATAGCGAAGAGCGATAGTTGCAATTGTGAATTTCATCTATCTCATTGGTACAATCAGAACTAATGTACCCTAAAACATTGGTTTCATTTTCAGATATAGGGTATGTGTGCTCTAATAGAAAAGAATAATGCTTCACTTCAAAATTATTTTCTTCGTTATCAGAAGTAATTCGTCCCCCCTCTACATTTAGCCAAGAAAATTCAGGGATAAGAATGAATGAAATAATACATATTAATGCCATTATCTGAATTGAATTATTCGCTTCAGCATTCATTTCAGTAAATGAGAAATTAAGTCTGCTTCTCTGCTTATCTTTTTGTAACTTTAGCTCACGATCTTTCCCTAAATCATCATAATTTACATAACCTGTGACAGTATCATTGCCTTGGCTGGACTTATAATTTTCAAGTTCTAATTCGTCTTTATCAGTAAGTAAGGCAGTAATTCTATCTCTTTCCCAATAAATTGCAGTTGAAAACAGAGAAATTACTGCAAAAATGATGTATTGACCAATATTTATTTTCGCTAACCTTTCTAAATAATCAACTTCTTCTTTACTGATTTCAGAGTCTATACAGCCATCTTCATCTATATCTTTACCACTTGCATTTTCATCAAGGCATTTATCTTTATCATTAGTAATTCCATCATTATCATCGTCAGAATATGTTAAATTTTCATCTACGCCATTATCAGAATAAATGGGATATATTGCAATTAGGAAAAAGGCAAATATTATGGCAATTAGTGGTGCAATTTTCATTTTAGTTCACATACAACAGCACGATGTCTATTCTTTGCGACCCATTTGTAGATATAATCTAGAATATTCATAGTTAACGGTAAGTGTGCTAAGGCCCACAAAGGCCAAGCCCACCATATTTTTCTACATAGAAAGATAATTCCTCTTGCTCCACCGTATAATTTTCTATCATCTCCGATTATCTTCATTTCAGGTAAATCGTCGCCTTCTTCAATGCCTAAAATTCTCATTACCGTTTTATTTTGGAGAGGTTTTATTTTACAATTCCGTTTCTCTAGACTTTTTTCAAAATTACTTACACTACTTGTACAAAAGCTGCAAATTCCATCATAAAGGACCCAAGTAGTAGTCATCAGAAAGATAGAGTTGGCATATTCCAATAAACTAGGGCTAATGCAAGAATACTACCAACAATCCCAAAGTATGCAACTTTACTCCATACAATTATTTTTGAGCCATCTAAAGGTTTGACGGGCACCATGTTAAATCCTGCGAGAATTAGGTTTATAATAATTAAAAATCGGGCAAGTTCGCCTACAATCCAAAGATCTATATTTGCAGTAAATATGTAAAAAGGAAATGCTATGATTGCAATGGCTATGTTTGTTAAAGGTCCCACTGCAGCAATAATTCCATTTTGTCGATTTGTAATGTTTCCAGAGACCATTACGGCACCTGGTGCAGCTAGTAGAAACCCAAATACAGACATCAGTAATGCAAAGTAAAGTCCGTTCTTATTTCCTCTATACTCTGCCCAGCAGCCATATTGTTGGGCCATCCACTTATGTGCTAATTCATGCAACAAAAAACCAGTCATTACAGCAGCAAAAGCTAAAGGTAAAGTGTTTATTAGAATATTTGGATCATTCATAACTTTTCTTAATCCATCACTAAGGGCTAATGTGAATGCAATAGTCAATATCCCTATTGATTCTCTAAGCTGTTCTTTCTCATAACTCGAGAATGACATTTTGGAGTTTGGCCTTCTATTGACCTGAATAGGATCGCCCCAACCATCAGAGACAACGTACTTAATTTGGTAATTCTGAATAGTTCTTGAAGGATCTCTCCACATTACATAAACAATACAATGCGTATTAAGACAGTTGTGGAACTAATGGTTTAAAGTGCAGTCCAAATGTAATGCGTGAATGAAATAGATTCCTTAAAGCAGAGAATTAAAGAGTTAGAATCTTTGTTAGAAGAAGAAAGGGAATCATACAAATTAGGTTTGGAAAAAGTTAAATCTGAGAATTATGAAGCATTAGAGGCTTCCCAGACACGTTATCAGGGTGAGCTGGCAATACAGAGGGAAAATTTCCAGAGACAGATAGAAAAGTTGAAATCAAAACTTCAATCATTCGAAGTATAAATCAATACAATAATATTAAATCCTAGCTTTGTAAGATGTAAATTAGCTCCCGTGGTGTAGTCCGGCCCATCATCTCGGCCTTTCGAGCCGAATACCCGGGTTCAAATCCCGGCGGGAGCACCATTTTTTTTGAATAATAGAAGTACTAGTTTTCTTCATATATGGGCGTTGAGATGTTAAAACATGGAATCTAAAAATCTTCAGAAACCTATGGCAATTGCCATGTTTGGAGGAGTTGTAGTTTCCTTTGCTCCGATTTTGTATTCAATATCAGATACAAATCCGTTGACAGGAGCGTTTTTTAGAATGCTTTATGCGCTTCCTTTTCTTTTTCTATTAATGTGGTTTAGCAAAGTAACAGACTCTCGTTCTCTTAATACAAGATTTATTGCAGTTATTGCAGGCTTTGCCTTTGCACTTGACTTTCTGGCTTATCATAGCACAGTTGACTGGATAGGAACAGGAATTGGTACTTTGATTGGTAATTCACAGGTAATTATAGTGACATTAATGAGTTGGTGGTTATTTGGAGAACGGCCTAATCTATCAATATTAGTTTCTTTACCAGTTGTAATGATTGGGCTATTATTAATATCTGGAGTTTTAGACGAAGATCCTTATGGAGAGCATCCAATTAGAGGCGTAATTGCCGGAATTTTTACAGCGATATTTTATTCATTATTTCTAATAATTTATCGTTTTGCAAATAGAGAATTAGCTCCAGCAGTTAATTTACAATTTGATTCTACAGCAGGCTGCGCACTTGGACTTGTAATACTTAGTTTTCTCCCGTTAAAGTCTATACACGTTTATCCAATCGATTTTCAGCCTTCTTTTCCATCACATGGCTGGTTGTTAGCCTTAGCAATCTTAAGTCAGGTAATCGGCTGGTTAGCTATAGCTTATTCATTACCTAGGTTGCCTGCAGCTTATACTTCATTTGCAATTCTTCTTCAGCCCACTTTAACAATAGTTTGGGGAATAATTTTATTGTCTGAATCTCCGTCATTACAACAGGCAATAGGCATGATTCTTATTCTTGGTTCCATAATCGGCGTAACAGTTTATGGTTCAGTAGATTCGTCAAAAGATTTAGAAACTAGTAAATCTTTATCATGACCTGATTTAATCTAGTTGTATGTCCGAAGAAATGTGTATGGTTTGCAATGCAAAAGCATTTGAGATTGAGATCCAAGAAGATAGCGAAGAGATACCTGAGTTAAAGAAAGGTAACAAATATTGTTTAGATTGCTATGGGCCACTCCAAGAACAATTCAAGTTAACATTGGAAGATGTAGCAGATATTTCTTCAGTAAGTAAGGATTAAAATAATATGAGTAAGATTGAACAAAAGTTAGCTGATAAGGCTGAGCCGATTTTAGGATTCAGGCCTTCCTCTAAGGTAAAGAGAGGACGAGTTGGCATTATAATTAGCATAATTTGCTTAATTTATGTAATTATAGAATTAATTAGATCTGGCGTGATTTAAATTTAACAGAAAATGGCCCCCCTCTCTTGTATTGTAGGGCGTCTACAAATTTTAGTAAATTAAGAAGCGTCTACTACCGTTTCGTTTAATGATCCCATCATAATTACGACGATTAATACCGTAATAATCATTAGCATAATCCAAATTATTGCAGCATAAGAAATATATTTCAAATACTCATTCATTTGCTCTAGATGTTGATTGATATTTTTACTAAGTGATAATATGCTGATATCAATGTTTTCTAAATGTTCTTCTGTTGTCATATCTTCATCTGACATTTTTCGTCCAAATCCACCTCGATATAATATTTTCGGATTTTAATATCTACAAATTTTAGGAAATTGATATATAATCGAAAGGTTTAGTTTATAATCGTGAAGAAAGTAAAAAGAAATCCAGATAAGCCATACGAGGATATGGACGGTAATTGGATTGGTTTAGGAAAGAAAGGAACTCCGAAATATAATAAAAAGAAAGTGTGGGGTTCTCAATATCAAAATCCAGATATAGAAAAAGGTGAATTTGAAATATTGAAAAGAAAGTGTATTGAAGGCGATAAAGAAGCTTGTGCAGAGCTAGACAAACTGGAGAAAGATAATGAAGATTTTTTAGAACATTTAATGGCTATAGCAGACCATGATGAATATCCTCCAAAACTTAAAGAACCCTCAGGAGAAGAATAATTATGGCAAAAGAGATAGATTGGCATGGTGATGGATTAAGTTTTGGAGCTAAATCTTTTTTATACGTGCATGGAGGAATCATAATAATTGCATTTGTTCGGCATGTGTTACTTTATTTCGGATTAATATGAGGGGTCCAAACTTTACCCACCCCTTTTTGACCCCTACCAAATTAGGGACATATGAGCCCAAAACGACGTAATCTGTCAAACAGCACGTCGTCGAGAAGTAAAATGGCGCCGAGGGCGAGATTTGAACTCGCGAGGGATTGCTCCCACGGGCTTTCCAGGCCCGCGCTATACCAGGCTAAGCGACCTCGGCTAATTGTTGGTACATTGGCGGGGGGTTTTAGAATTAAGCGAAGGCATACGTTTATTACGACACCTTTCAGCTGAATACACAGCTATAGAGGAATAATTGGACGAAAAACAAAGAATAGAAGCGGAGAAAAAAAAGAACTTCAAGATTCGCATTAAATCCGTAATTGAAATGCTACAAGAGACATATTATCCAGGTCATGCCACTACAGCAAAAAGAGTAATTGAACGTCATTTAATTCGTGAATTTGGACTCAAACCACGTGAGGCAACGTACCATGGCGGAAATATTATTGATGAATTACAAGTGATGGGACTTTTACAAAGAGTTCCCGAAGATGTAATCCGAAATGCACTTCTGACAATAAATATTAGAAAGTTACAAGCTCACAAAGCTTAAATTTTTTGAGCAATTTTTTCCAAGATAATTTTAGAAGCGTTAGCCTTCGTATCTTCAACCCAAATTTTTTCTTTCTTTGTAATGATAGCTAATTTTGTTTTTTCATTACCCAAAACTTCAGAATGATTTGCGATAACAAAATCAGAATTTTTAAGAAGTTTTTCGCCTTTTTCTAATAATTCGTTATCTTTTAGGCCAGATTCTAGTTTGAAGGCACATAACAATCCATTGTGTTTTTCTCTTATACTTTCAATACTCTTTTTGGCTTTTTTAAGCTTAATTTCAGGTATTTTCTGGGAGCTCATCTTTCCCTTAATTTTAGTTGGAATAAAGTCAGACAATGCAGCTGGAACAAGTATAATATCATATTTTCCAAGTTTTTTTATTTTTTTGTTTAAATCATCAGTTGAACTAAAACTTTCTTGCTTAATCCATTCTCCAACTTCTTCAGTAGCATTTCCCATCCAAAGTTCTACCTTTGCCCCCATACAGAATGCAGTTTCAGCAAGATGCTTCGCCATTTTACCAGTAGATTTGTTAGTTATTACTCTAACATCATCGATTTCTTCGCTACTTCCTCCACCAATAATCAGGATTTTACGTTTTTTTAAATCATTTGATCCAGCAACTCTACAAGCTTCAGCAACTATCCTGAACTTTGAAGGTAATTTGGCTTTTCCTTCAACCATGATAGGATCTAAAATCGTTGCAAATTTTTTGACATTTTTTAGATTTTGTTTCACAATTTTAGAATTAGCCATATTCTTGTCCATTGCTGGAGCAACGATGATCGGAACCTTTGCACCAATGCAAGTTAAAGCTACTAGCATAGGTGGATTGTCACCAATTCCATGTGCCATCTTACCTAGGCTGGTTGCACAGCATGGTGCAACAATTAACAAATCGGCATCATGGCCGGCAATAACGTGTTCAACTTGTCCAGTAATTTCCTTAATTATTGGTTTACCACAGGCAAATTCCAAAGCTTTTTCACCAACTAATTCAAGAGCAGCTCTATTTGCTACAATAGTGACATTTGCACCATATCTTAGTAATTCTCTTGCAATACCTACACTCTCAACACAAGATACTGATCCAGTTATAGCTAACCAGACATTCTTATTTTTGAGATAGTCTCCTTTAGGAGTTACATTATTAGCAGGATGATGTTTATTCATTTGTTTCAGATATTTGTTTAATTATTTTCTTGTATTGATCTAAAATTAGTTCAATTTCAGTCTCAATTTTTTGCCATCCTTTTTTGAGAGCCCCTTTTCTCAAATGAAATGCACTTGTCGGAGGGCCACCGTCTGCCGCCCTACATCTTTCGATAAGTCCCAATGATATTAGTTTGTTTAAGTGTCTGTATGCTGTAGGCCTTGTTGTTTCAATCCAAGCAGCGACTTCTTCTGCAGTCCATGCTCTGTCAGGTCTCTGTAAGAAGCATTCATCGATGATTTTGTAAGGCATTGATTCACTGTAAGGGTAGTGATGGTTAGAGAGTAATCCGATAC
The DNA here is from genome assembly GCA_002497685.1 of Euryarchaeota archaeon UBA169. Taxonomy (GTDB): domain Archaea; phylum Thermoplasmatota; class Poseidoniia; order MGIII; family CG-Epi1; genus CG-Epi1. The sequence goes on along the minus strand of DAEH01000049.1, from coordinate 2,505 downwards.
CTCTTCCTAGAATCCCAAGGTTATCTTCGTAAGTAGAATCCTCTTTTCTTTTAACTTCTCTTAATTTTATTTCAAACATTTCCTCTTTCCCAACATTTATCATATCATCAGGAATCTCGCTTTTTGCTTCTTTCAATTTTTTATTAAGATTATTGATAATTTCACGATAGGTTTCTAAACAGATTCTAGCCCTATTCTCTACACCAGACCAGGCTTTGTTTAGGTCATAATGCCAGAGTCTCACTTTCTTTGGGTCCTCCGCCTTACCAGGGAAATCTTCAGTAAGGAATCCAACCTCTCTTAACCATTGTAAATGTCTGTAAATGGCTTGTAATGGAACACCCAGTTCTTTTGCAATTTCACTGGTTGTCCATGATTTTTTTGGGTGCGGAATTAAACATTTTGTAAACAGTAGTATTCCGGTTTGAGATCGTTTTGTAACCTTATTCCTTCCTCCATCATTTCCCAAAAAGCCAATAGCTTGAAGAAAGTCTGTTACTAGTTGTTCATTCGTATTTCCATAATCATTATTCAAATTACGGATTTTTAACTTGAACATTAATTCCACTCTCTTGTATCAAGTTTTTCTAGAATTTTAGCCTTAAATTTTCTAGCTTTTTGATTTCCTGGGTTTAATGCTAAGAGGCGATGAATATCGCCCATAGAATCACCTAGTTTTTTCTCTTCGAAATGACATTCAGCCCTCTCCCAGAGTGCACTCTGATCTTCAGAATCGATTTCCAAGATTCTTGAAAGTGCCATAATAAGTAATTCTTTTTTATCCTGTGAGCGGTAAACTTTTGCAAGTTTTCTCCAGCCATTTTTCAAATCAGGACGAATGTTTACGGCTTTAGAGTATCCTTTTGCATCGGCTCGTTCGTAGTCACCAATGCTGTAGTAAATGTCCCCTCTGACCATATAAGGCCTATAATCTTCATTGAGTAAGGCAATAGACTTTTCAATTGATTTTAGAGCTTCTTTTACTCGGTCTAATTTTGCTTGTACTCTTCCTAGTCCTAAGTATGCAAATCCATGGTTGCTCTCGAGTTCAAGGGCAATAACATAAGCATCTTCAGCTTCAGTTATTTTTTCTCTTCTTTCTTTCATTTGAGCTAATTTTAACCATGCTTCACCATAAGTATACCTTATTTCAGTAGAATTTAGGTAGCAAGCCTCAGCTTCTTCCCATTGCTTAAGTTTTCTATGTAATTCTCCTTTCTCAAACCATAACTCCTCGTTGTTCTGATCAATTTCAAGAGCCATTGAGTAGTAAGTAACGGATCTTCCATATTCGCGATGTCCAGTTAGTGCTCTAGCTTTACTGAGCCACATTCTAGAATCTTGCATCAAAACTCCATCTCGTTGAGCGCGTCTAATCAAACGATTAGCTGCATCAAGAGCTTTACTTGGAAATCCACTCTCTAATAGCGATTGTGATTTATCTAATATTTTTTCTCTTGCCTCACGATCAGTTCTTCTTAAAATAAATAATAATCCAGATCCTGTCATCGGTAATCCACCGCCTAGGAATCCGCCAGATGCTAGGTTTGGTTCAATTAACCATCCTATACCTGCAAGTCCAGTGATATAGCATCCAATGACAAATCCAGCGAGTTGATATCTTCGGTGGTGTAAACCAGCCAGTCCCATTCCCAAGAAAAGTAGTGGAATTAGTAAGAGCCATACAGATTCTTCAATCCAGCTATAGACAGACATCAGTAAGACAATAGTTAGGATTAATGAACCGCCAAATGCGATAGCAAGAGCATAAGGCACTAAATTCTTCTCAAGTAGTCCCAATCCGTAGATTAGCATTACAATACCAATACTTCCTGCGTAAACTGAAATAGTTATTACTGCTCTAAGCGAAATATCAGCATCACAATTTGCTTCAGAGAATTCAGTCAAACAATCGTTGTTCTGAATTTGGTATATCATGAAGAATAGAGTAACTAGTACACTTCCAACAGAAAGTATAATTCCAGATAAACGAACATCTACATTTTCTTCATTTTTAGTATTATAAACATTATATGAAATTAGAATTCCGCATATTGCAGAAAATAATAACATTGTCGAAAGTAGAACTCCCATATATTTCAGAATTTCACTTTCTACAAAATTCCAAGCAATAAAATTGAAAGTACTAGCTAAGAAAATTCCTAGAGTCCATAAAACAACTCTTCTACTTCTCCCTTCTAGATAATCAATACAGTTCTTGATAAATGTTGTAAAAGGATTTTCTTCTTTCTCTTCCTCTTCTTCTACGCCTAACTTTTTCGTATATTCAAGGGGGGCACTTTCTTCTTCTTCATTAGTTGGTTCTACGTTTTCAGGTTCATCTTCAACCTTTTCTTCCTCTATGGAATTACTCTCAAAATCTTCTTCTTCTGCCATTTAACCTTGTAAAGATATTATGGGTATATAATGCAAGTATTAAAACTGACGCTTAGAAAATTAATGACAACCGCATCCGCCGCCGCCACCTTGGCTTTGGCCTCCACC
>DAEH01000012.1 GCA_002497685.1 Euryarchaeota archaeon UBA169 | reverse complement strand
AAGAAGTTGGAAGGAAGTTCTTGCCCTAGCAGATGTTGTTCATGATAGTAAAAATTTGGCAGCTAGTATTTCGTCAGGTTCTTTCAAAGCCAAGGCAATGGTAGTAATTCCATGTTCAGGTACTACATTAGGTAAGTTAGCTGCAGGAATTTCAGATAATTTAGTAACAAGATCGGCACTTGTAATGTTAAAAGAAAATAGACCTTTAATTTTAGTTCCTAGGGAAACTCCACTTAACACAATTTATATTGAAAATATGCTAAAGCTATCAAAAGCAGGGGCGCTAATAGTACCAGCCTCACCTGCATTTTACAATAAGCCTAAGACACTTGATGACAACATAAACTTCATAGTTGGTAGAGTTCTTGATTTGCTTGGTTATGATTCAGATATTTTTTCACGTTGGGAAGGAACTGAGTGATTGCAGGTAATTGCAAGAAATGTGGAAATATAGCAACAAACAACTGTAAAACGTGTTCAGAAATATTATGTAAAGCTTGTTTTCAAGAACATAATTGTAAACCTTTGAGTTTTTAGTACCCACTTCTCTCAGAATTTATAATGAATCCTCAAACAATTAATCTGGGAAACACCGAAATTCGGATTTTATCCACTGTAAAAGGTTTAGTTTCAGAATCTCAGATTGTTGAAAATGAAATAGAAGCTTTCAATCCAGATTTAGTCGCATTAGGTATGGGGCCTGAGGAAGTAAACGGCACTAGAGAATGGGATGGAGAGCCTTATGACATGTCTGGATGGGATGAAATTTATGGTTTAAGTTTACGAAAAATAGTAGGAGACAAGGGTGTAAAATTACCACCGCCATCATTCAGTACAGCAATCAAAGTCTCGGATTCAAAAGAGACAGATGTAATTGGAATTGATATGGATGAAATCTCGTTTACTGAAGCTTATACTAAAAATATTTCTACGTGGCAGCTATTCAAACGAGGACGACTAGAAAAATCTATGACTAAATCGGGAATAGAAGGTCAAACACCAGAGGAGATTGCTTTGAATATGGAATCTTCAATTAGAGAACTTTCGGGTTTTTCTAAACTAGAAAGTGAGAGAGTGAAAGCTATGGCCAGTAATTTACTTATACAAACCGATTCCCGAGATAAAATTTTAGCAATTATTGAGATATCTAACGTTTCAGATTTACTCAAAGAATTAAAGCAGGAAACCTAATAACCTATGGACAACAATACTTCACAACTGGGCTCGTGATGTAGCTTGGAAACATGCTGGGCTTCGAACCCAGATCCGGGGGTTCAAATCCCCCCGAGCCCGCCATTATTTTGGACGTGTAATTTCCCATGCCTCATTTAGTGAAGCGTATTTTCTTCCACCAAGCCTTGCAAGAGGATCAATTTTTGAAACATCAGGTTTTCCTCTCTCATCCAATATAGAATCATCAACATGAATTCTAACAATTTCGACTAGAATCATATCGCCAGGCGTATTTCCAACTTCCAAATGTCGATACAATGTTCCTTCCATAGCAATGTGAGCTTCTTTTATTCTTGAAGGTTTTACATCAGTTGATTTCAGTTTACTTATTCCTGCCATTTCAAATTCATCTTCATCAGGAGGTAGGTCTGCTGAAGTCATCACCATTTTCTCAGATAATTCAACATTGGTCAAATGAATAACACATTCTTTTGTATCAAGTAAATTTTGTGCAGTATCTTTGTGTTTTCCTTTTCGCTTACCTATGCCCAATGAAACAATGGGTGGATTTGCAGTCACCCCTCCATAAAATGAAAAAGGTGCCACATTATCAATTCCGTCTTTAGATACTGTAGAAACCCAAGCAATTGGCCTAGGAACTAATATTCGGTAAAATATGCTAGTTATTTCTTTTAATTCAGTATCGGCTATTTTTATTTCCATTTTATTCGAATTTAGGTTCTCTTTTTTCTAGAAAAGCTTTGATTCCTTCAACTGCATTTCCCGTATTTCCACTATCTCTATTCTTTTCACGCTCTTTTCTAAGTTCTTCTTCTAAGGATAAAATCTCAGATTCAAGCAACAATTTCTTTGTTTCTGCAAGAGCCTTCTTTGGACCTGCAGCAATCTCTTTTGCCATTTCCATACTTCTTTCTTTAAGATTGTCATCGTTAACAACTTCATGTACTAAACCCCATTCTAGCATCTCTTCAGAGTTTAGAGTTTTACCACCAAAGAAAAGAGCCTGAGTTCTTCCAAGGCCTATTAGTCTGGGGAGAATATATGTTGCACCTCCGGCAGGAACAAATCCTCTTTTGAAATGTGCACTTAATATCTTTGCAGATTTAGAAGCAATCCGATAATCTCCAGCCAAAGCAAAACCTAGGGAACCTCCAGCTACAATTCCATTTAATGAATTAATAACAGGTTTTTCCATTTTAAGAATTGTAGAAAAAATAGAGTGAATTTGTTCAGTTAAATCATAAAATAAATCTCCAGCTTTTGGTAGGTGTTCGCCCATCTCGTTAACATCTCCACCTGAAGAAAAAGCTCTTCCTTCACCAGTAATTATCAAGCATTGAACAGAGTTGTCATTAGCTGCATTGTTTACAGCTTGATTTAATTCAGTAGCCATTTTCAAATTTATCGAATTTAATTTCTCAGGTCTGTTTAAAGTAATAGTTCTTATGTTCTCGTTATCTTCAATTCTTATGGTCATTTTCTTTTCCTTAAATTTGCTATGGCTATTAAGCTTAGACTAGCCGAAATAAAACCAATAGATGGAGTGGTTCCGCTATCAGGATTTGACATTGAAGTAAGATTCATGCTAATCAGAGTTAAATCAGCTTCTTCGCCTTCATGTATCAGTCTATTGTATTGTAAAAAGTTAGAGTTTTTGGAGAGAGTAACTATCTGATTTCTTCCAACTTTTTCAATAATTTCATTCCCAGTAGTCACATTGTAAGCAGCCCCCCAACCAATATTTTGTAATGTAACCGAGTTATAAGTTTCATCAATAATTTGTAAGTGACCTCCTACAAGCTCTAAGTTTTCCCATGCCAAATCATACATTAGCAATTCGTTGCTCAAAGCACCTCTAATTGTAGTCGACACTATGGGTGACCATTGCATATCATCAACCTCAACAATCAAGCTGAGTGCAGCTCTAGCACCATATCCCCAAGCAATAGATTCCCCAGCACCTCCTGGATCTCGGTAAGTAAGGCCAGACACATTCGTGGATTCATTCAAAAAATATTCATACAATTCCCAATCAGCAATCGGTACTGCGAATTCACCGGTAACTTTCCAAGGTAAAACAATA
>DAEH01000067.1 GCA_002497685.1 Euryarchaeota archaeon UBA169 | reverse complement strand
TGCAGCTTATGCAATCTTGAGTAAGGCTGGAATATTATTTGGTCCAGCAAAAGCTGCAAACGCAGGAGGTGTTGCAGTATCAGCATTAGAAATGTCACAAAATGCAGCCTTCGATGAATGGACTAGCGATAAAGTGGATTCAAAATTGGATCAGATAATGACTGGAATTCACAAGCAATGCGCAGATGCAGCCGAGGAATATAATCAGAAAGGTAACCTTGTTGTTGGAGCTAACATTGCAGGTTTTATCAAAGTTGCAGAAGCAATGCTTGACCAGGGCGTTGTGTGAAGCAAAAAGCTACCATAGCATTATTCATAGTTACAATTATTTGGGGATGCACTTTTCTTTGGTTGAAGAGAGCTTTAGATAGTGCAGATTCGTCTACATCTTCACAGACAAATGTAGTAGCAACTCTTTTTGTAACTCTAAGATTTGGTTTAACTTTGCCTATATTTTTGTACTTTACACCTAGCATTAGGAAGAATCTTCGAGATTATCGTTCTTGGTACGACGGCAGTATTTTGGCATTCTTTATGCTAGGAGGGTTTGTTTTTCAGATGATGGGCCTTGAAGGTATTACTCCTGCTGTCTCAGCTTTCTTGACTAGTTTATACGTTATATTTACAGCCTTAATTCTAGCTTATTTGGCAGGCCGTTTTCAAAGTAAAAGTTTATTGTTTGGAGTTCTTTTGGCAACATTCGGAGCAGGATACATTCAGGGGCCACCAGAACTACATTATGATATCGCTGAATGGTTAACAATTCTTTGTGCCCTTATGTTTGCAGGACACATTATTTTTACCGATATTATTACTAAACGTATAGATCCACTTACGGTCACTTTTACTTCTATAGCTATTTCGACATTAATGGCTCTTTTCTTACTTAATTTTTTTTTACTTCAGAATGAATCAAATGTTAATATATATCGAATGGTTGTAGATACTGATTTTCTAGTTCCTCTCTTACTGTCATCATTCTTTGGTACGTATGTAGCTCTTTCATTAGTCAATTACTATCAAAAGTATATTGATCCAGTTAGAGCAGCCATATTGTACGCTTTAGAGCCAGTATGGGCCACTATCTTTGCAGTTGGCAGTGGAGTTACAGAATTCAATTTCTGGCTCCTAATAGGCGGCTCGTGTTTACTTATTGGAAATCTTATTGCAGAGTTAGGCAATCAAAGGGTTTCTGAATAACGCTTAGATACTTCAGCCCAATTTACTACATTGAAGAATGCTGAAATATAATCGGCTCTCAAGTTTTGGTAATTTAGATAATATGCATGCTCCCAGACATCAATTCCTAGAATTGGTGTTTTTCCACATCCTCCATATTTACTCCCCATAATTGGATTATCTTGATTTGCAGTTGAACATATCTCTAATTTTCCATTAACGGAACATAACCATGCCCATCCAGATCCAAACCTTGTCATTCCTGCATTTTGGAATTTAGTTTTGAAATCATCAAGTGATCCAAATGCCTCCAACAATGCGCCGTTAAGTTCAGCACTCATTTCACCATTTACAGGCCCCATGACTTCCCAAAATAAAGAATGGTTGAAGTGTCCTCCACCATGATTTCTTACAGCTCCTCTTTGGGCTTCAGGTACGGAATCTAAATCTCTAATTAATTCTTCAACTGTCTTCCCTTCAATTCCAGCAGCTTCTATAGCTCCATTTAGCATGTTAACATATGCTGCATGATGTTTATCATGGTGTATTCGCATAGTTTCTTCATCTATGTAAGGTTCGAGTGCGCTGTAGTCGTAAGGTAAATCTGGTACTTCAAATGACATGTATCGCTATTATTAGTGATATTATATTAAACTCACTATGAAATATTTATTCGAAATCTTCTTTCATTATTAATCTTGTTGGGTAAGCTAATTTGACATCTTGTTCTTCAAACTGCTTCAAGATTTCCTTGACATAATAAGATTTTGTAGTTCTCATTAGTGGTGCATTAGGCACATAATATCGTATTTCCATAATAACTTCTTGATCTCCAAAATCTCTCAAAACAATTTGTGGGGGTTTTGGCTTTTCTTGGCAAATATCTTTATGATTTTTTGCAATGTCTGTCACAATTTGTTCACCTTTAGTTACATTTTCCCAAGTAGGCACTAACCCTAATCTTATTCTTACACGGAGGTTTTTGTCAGACTTGTGATTAAAGTTTGCGATTACATCTCGAGTAAATAGCTTATTTGGTACTGACATTAGTACGCCGTCTGTTGAGCGAACGCGAGTGGTCCTCAAACCAACTTCAGTAACGTCTCCCCAGCTTGAATACAAGCTTCCAATTTTCTTAGGAAGTAAGATTCTATCACCCTCTCTGAATGGCCTATCAATCATTAAAAATAAACCAGCAATTATGTTTTCAATTGTATCTTGAGCAGCAAAAGCCATTGCCAATCCTACGATACCTAAAGCTGCAATGATTCCCGTAACATTTATTCCTAGTGCGTTAGCAGCCACTAAAATCACATATAACCACAAAGCAGTGCTTATGATTCTGTAAAGGAAATTTTCCACACCAGAATCTACGTAATCATACTTACCCATCAATCTTTTTACAATTCTTAAAACGTAGCCGACAAGAGGCCCACCTATGAGTATAGTTAAGAGAGCAGTCACTGGACCAAATTCAATAATTTCAGTACCACAAGCGATTGTAGGTTCAAGATCATTTGGGAAATTTTCCAAACAGGTCATATATTATCCTCACAGTAGCAGTATAAAATGTCTCTGTTAAGGACGTCTTTAAATCATACGGCCCAATAAAGTTCCATGGGTATTTCAAAATACAGGAAGGATTTTCCACTGTTGAATAAGGAAAATTCACCAATTTATCTTGACAGTGCCTGTATGACTTTGAGACCACAAGCTGTAATCGATTCGATTACAGAATATTACACAGATTATCCTGCATGCGGAGGTCGCTCAGTGCATAAGCTTAGCTGGCAAGTTACGGAAAAATTCGAGATGGCTCGCGATAGTCTTCGAAAATTCATAGGTGCTGAGAAACAATCTGAGATAGTTTTTACTAAAAATGCTACAGAAGGAATGAATATAGTAGCAAATGGATTAAGGCTTAAACAAGGAGATCATGTACTGACTTCGGATAAAGAGCATAATGCAAATGTGGTTCCTTGGCATCACTTATCCAAATACAATGGAATAAAATACGATGTTCTACCTCCTAAAGATAATTATTTTTTTGATATTGAGGCCTTAAAAGAATCTCTAACTTCAAAAACTAAATTATTTAGTTTTGTTCATACTTCGAACTTGGATGGACATACTAACCCTGCAAAGGAAATAGTAGAAATATGTCATGATAAAGGTGTTAAAGTTATGATGGATATTGCTCAATCCGCACCTCATACTGAAGTAGATGTTGTTGATTTAGATGTGGATTTTGCTGCAGCAAGTGCACATAAATTCTGCGGTCCAAGTGGAATGGGAATTTTATATGGTAAATATGATGAATTAAAACAATTGGTCCCAACGTATGTTGGAGGTTCTACCGTAATAAATTCAACGTATGAAGATTACAAGTTGTTACCTCCACCATCATGTTTTGAAGCTGGTTTACAGGACTATGCTGGAGCTATAGGATCGGGAACTGCTGCAGAATATATTATGAAAGTTGGTAGAGATAATATTGAAGAACACGAATACAAGTTAAACCGAATAATGTCTGATAAACTGAAAGATTTGGATGCTGTAAATATTATTGGTCCATCTGATGTTGCACAAAGGGGAGGTATTTTTTCTTTTAATATTGATGGTATGGATCCTACTGAAGTTGGAATGGAGCTTGATGAAGTGTATAATATTGCAATAAGGAGTGGTATGCATTGTGTACACTCTTGGTTTAATTCAAGGGGAATCAATGGCACTGCCAGAGCAAGCGCTTATCTTTACAATAATGAAGAAGATGTACTTTCCTTTGTATCTGCAATTGAAGATATTGTAAACAAATAATGGAAGATTATCCTTTAGCCTATTCCGAAGATGTTTTGAATAAGAGTGTAGATAGATACACTGATCTTAAGTTTCCACTTTACAGATTTGTTCCAGGACTTCACCCACATCCAACGAATAGTCCTGATGGCCATAGTTACGGGCTAGATGATGAAGAGGTAAGTAAGTGGAATTCAGAATCTTGGGAATTGAATGAAGATTATCTTTATGGTATTGATTTATACAATTATCATTATTATTGGGAAGCACATGAGGCTTGGGAAGGCCTTTGGTTAGCTTCTGTTAGAGGCAGTAGTGAACATAGATTCATTCAAGGTTTAATCAAAATGGGAGCAGCTCTTTTGAAGATTAGAATGGCTTCATACGAAATACAAGATTTAATTGGAGCTCGAACATTATCTAAATCAGGTATGGAACTAATGTCAAGTGTAGGGGTTTCAAATTTTATGGGGTTAGATATCGAATCTTACCTAAAAGCCTATTCCAATTACATTAATCCTATTTTGGAAGATGTAATACCTTCAATTGATGGTAGCACTCCGAGATTAGTATTAGGTTTCTAATTTTTGCTTACCATTGGACGGCTAGATCCACATTCAGGACATAATTGGCTGTCATCTTCGTATTTGTGATTACAAGCAGGACATTTACTAGCTAATACCTTCTTTCCTTTTATCATGGACTTATTTTTCTCAGCAGTAACTAGAGTAATTTCTCCCTTTTCATTCTTTGCAATCTCGTATCTTCCAGACCCTCCCATTTTCATTAAAACTTCTGGTGGGAATGAGACAGTACCGAGCTCATCTACAATTAATTCTCTTGTACCTTCTAAATCATCTACATCTAGGTTGGAGCCGTGTTCAGCTACGAATCTTCCATCACGTAATTCTAAGCTACGATCGCAAAACGCAGCTACTTCATCACTATGTGTAACAATTAGAAATGCAACACCCTTATCCTTGTGTAATTTCCCAAATAACTCTAGTACTTCGCGACTTGTTATTGGATCTAAAGCTCCAGTAGGTTCATCTGCCAGAATTAATTTCGGATTAGTAACTAAAGCTCTTGCAATAGCTACTCTTTGTTGTTCGCCTCCTGAAAGCGTTGCTGGCATACTGTTAACTCTCTCTTCTAAGCCAAGTTCTACCAAAATATCCATAGCTCTTCTTTTTGCCTCAGATGGCCTTACATCTTTGTGGCGCAAGGCTTGAGCCACATTGTCGATAGCTGTAAGGTCAGGAAGTAGATTGCCTTCTTGAAAGATAAAAGAAACGGTATCTTGCCGCATTTTCACTAATTCAATTCCTGTTCTTCTAGTTGTTGATACTCCATTGAGAATAACTCCTCCTGCAGATGGTTTCATCAAAACCCCTAGACATTTAAGTAATGTAGATTTACCCGAACCTGAAGGACCTACAATAGCAACAGCCTCTCCCTTTTTTACAGATACATTCAACCCTCTTAGAGCTACAACATTTCCATCTTCAGCTGTAGATGAATAAACATGATATAATCCTATTGCTTGTAAAATTGCATCTTCATCTATTTTGTCATCCATCATTTCTTCTGTAAATTTAAGAGCTTCAATATTATCGTTAGAATTCTTTTCCTCTTTCCCTTGACCTGTAGTATGTTCGAATAATTCTTCAGTCATTTTATTCCCCCTTAAGCACTACGGCTAAATCAGCACGTAAAGCTCTCCTAGTCGTTAATACCAAGGCTATGACAACTACAGCCATAACTCCTGCCGTAACTTGTGTAATAACCCACCAAGGCCATTGTAATATTCTAGTAATTACTGCTTCTTCACCAGTACCTGAAAATAACTGGAATAAGAATCCAAATATATTGAAAAATCCGTTAAAGGATAATGCAAGTCCCATTCCCAAAAATATTCCCAATAACATGGAAAAGAAAACTATTGATAGAATTTCGAAGAGAACTAGCCTAATAATTTGGTTAGGACTTGCTCCAATTGCTTGCAAGATTGCCAATTCCTTTTTCTTTTGATTTAGTACTAGAGATAAGAAAACAAAAGCGGAAGCTATTGCAGCCACACTTGCAACAATATATTGTAATGTAAATAATCCCTGAGTACCGAATATTATTCCTCCATTTCTTTCAACATTTTCGTGTGATGTTTCCCAGTCATCAGCACTCTCAAACTTCGAGTCCGCAGCTATCAATAGTCCAAGAACTTGTAACTCATCGTTATTTAGGCCACCAACGTCTATAATCCAAGAAGTTGATCTTAGGTTATTGACTTCTTGATTGCCTCTCAATTCTCTAAATGCCAGTTCATTGATAATCAAAAAGTTGCCCATATCATTTGTAGGAACTCCAGGAATAAATTCGTGGATACCTATGTACCTCATGGAAGTTTGATATTCAGTAGTCACGAAATTTAAAGAAACAGGAAATTTAGAGCCTAGAAGAGGAGTAGTCTCATTACCAAATCCACTACTACAGTTATTTGTTTGATTTTGTCTGCTTCCATCAGGGCATATTGCATTATCAAGTCTTAGTTGAGTAAGATCAATAAGTCCAGCTTCATATGCACCTAGTAAGTTAGATTTAGACAAATTTATGTTTTGAATTTTTTCTTCTTCCATAATAAATAAGGCATTTGTTAGATTCGCTCCACTCAAGTCTGCATTTGTTAGATCTACGTTTAAGAATAAAGATTCACTTAAATCAACATTAGCCAAGTTTACTCCAGATAAGTTACTGTTTGAAAAATCGGTTCTAGATAAATTTCGTTCTGTTAAGTCTTGTCCAGCTAAATTAAGATTTGACCAGTTGTTATTCATTTCTTGTGAATATTCTGCAAGAATCTTGAGTAGATTTATATCTTCTTCTGAATCTTCACCACCAAATACTGGAATAGTTTGCTCCCAAGTAAATGTAAGTAATTTTGACTCTTTACTATTTTGTTTGTAAAGAACATCTTCTGAATCTCCAAATCTTCCAGAACCCTCTAAGTCCAATGTGAATGCAACATCAGGGCCAGCAGAGAATCCTCCGCCTTGATATGCAGCCATAGCATCTGCAATATCACTTCCTGGGATCGCTTGTGGGAACCACTTCAATATATCTCCACTCTCATTCATTAAAACATAAGCATTTACGTCAGTACCATCGTTAGAAGTGAGTGAAATAACTGGAACAGTTAAGGCATTCACTGTGATATCACTAGAGCTTATGTTGAGTATTGCTTGCTCAACCTCTATTGCAGTCATTGGTTCAGTAGTGAAAACTTTGATATCACTCCCGACATCTAAATCTGCAGTGCGCTCATCAACTAATGATCCGGTATATCCTTGAACTGCAGCTAATGTCACAATAGACAAAGTTAAAAGCATAATCAGAGACAATCTAGTAGTTGATTCGGCAGTCCCTGTGTTTTGAAGCCCTCGTTTCACATCAGAGAGTAATCTTGTTTTTTGGAAGAAAAATAGCATGATTTTAGGACCATAAGCGCCTAACCTAGAGAGCAATAATGCACCTCCTATCCAAAGCATGAATGGTCCAAATATATTAATTAATCCGCCTATGAACCAATTACTAATAATTCCAGTTCCCCCGGTAGTTAATTCTTGATATGTATCAAATGCACCCGCAGTTCCTATAATCAGCATAATAACATGAAGCCATGTTCTCGGTTTGCCAGGTTGATTTGTCTTTTTGACCCCCTCATCAATTTCCATTTCAAGGAATGATTTAGTTCGAGATCTTCCGAAAATCAGTGCAAGTCCTAAAGTAGCCATAATTGTAAAAAATGTAGCTCCGAAGCTTAATGCCGGATTGATATCTATGTCAAGGCTTTCGAATTGCATGAATCCAACGCTTGACAATATTACTGGAACTGCAAAAAAGGCTAGTAAATATCCGCCAAACCATGCTATTGAGGATATAACAAATAGTTCAAACAATACCATACCTTTCAGTTTATCTGCGGTTGCCCCTATAGATCGGTGTATACTTATTTCTCGTCTTCTTTGTTCTAAAGACAGCTCTAACCCGTATACTAAAAGATACAGAGATAGTATTACTACTGGAATCATTAGTATGTAATCAAAAACTTGAACAAAGCCTAAGACAAATTCAAGCCACAGTATGGTTCCACTAATAATATCAACATAAAATATTTTTACATTGCCATTGTCGAACGTTTCTTTCTGCATTTCATTAGTTACACTATCTAACCAATTTTCAGCAGCTGAAATAGATGAAGTAGGAAGTAGTGAACGGTCAACTGTAATTCCTAGGTAGACATGGTCTTTGTCGATTAATGTCACCTGTTGTTCTTCACTTAGTAAAGTCCATGTGCTGTAGATAGGGTTTGCTGCAAGGACAGGATTTCCTTGAGGCCATGGTTTATAAATTCCTAAAATCGTAACGTTCTGAACTGTCATTGGAATTTGGCAGTACATCAACCGATATTCCTCACCACGGATCAGTTCACCAGGACAATCTTCCTCATCAATTGAAAGGCTCCTTTCATATGTGTAAGTGAATGTCAATGAGTCAAGATTGTCTCCTACTTCAGCCCCTGCAGCAGAGGCAATATCCAAAGGTATGTAAATTCCTCTTTCACTATTCACTTCTTCATGAGTTTTCCACTCTCCCATCTCATTTACAATATTCTCTGATAGTCTTTCAGCTAAAACTCCATCAAAAGCTTCAGGGCCAAGAAACGAAATTGCTCTTATGTTCACAACAGGAGGTCCAGTGGTGTATTCATATTGCCATAAATCCTTGGTATCCCATTTACTTTCAGATTCAGATGACTTTATTTCACTTACAAAGAGAGGTGAAGCGTAAAAAGCCGCATCATTGCCAAAACTAATTTCACTATGCAGTCCACTCTTTCCTAATACAAGTGTACAATCATTAAATTCAGTTCTCAAGATCACTTCATTACACATTTGCTGAAGTACGGCAGTATCATTTGTCCAACCAGCAGCCCCCTGTTCAGGAGCCGATTTGAACTCGATTTTAGAATCAAATACAGTGACTTCAATAGATTCTTCTAAGAATGCTTGGGATAGGCCAACATTATATGTTAAAACTAAAGTAATTACCAAACTTGCTAGGAAAACACCTGCAAACACAGCCAAACCTCTTTCTTTATCTCTCCATGAAGTAAGTGCCGCTATCCTAAGATTGTCTGGTAAATCAGTTAATCTTATTTTCCAAATATAAGGGGAGAAAAGCCATGCTAGCCAAGAAACTTCAGAAGAACTCATTCTTCTTCCTCCTCATCCTTGATTCCCCAAGCAGATTTGATGTCACTAGCAGCTACGACTCCATCTTTCATAAGTAACATTCTGTCAGCTTGACTAGCAAGATTTGGATCGTGTGTAACCATCAATACGGAAATTGGATTTTCACCTTTAGTTAAGATTTTGAATAATTTCATTATATCACTACCACTTTCAGCATCCAAGTTTCCAGTAGGTTCGTCTGCCAAAAGTAAGGGCCTAGAACCTGCTATAGCTCTAGCAACAGCCACTCTTTGGCGTTGTCCACCTGAAAGTTGCTCAGCTCCAAACTCAATTCTGTCACCTAAACCGACCTTAGTTAGAGCTGACTTTGCCTTTGTTTCAGCTTCCTTCTGCTCCATTCCTGAAATTTCAAGTGCCATTGCAACGTTATCAATTGCACTCAAATGTTCTACCAAGTGGAAATCTTGGAAAATCCACCCTACACCCTTTCGCCTGACATCGACTACTTTGTTCGGAGCTTTAGTGCCGTAATTGAATTTTTTTGAAACTTCATTGGAACTTCCACCTTCGAGTTCAATTACTCCTTCGTCGCCAGGTAATAATCCTCCAATGATATTCAATAAAGTTGATTTTCCACAACCTGACGGCCCCATTAGGGCTACCAATTCCCCTCTCCTTATTTTTAGATTAATTCCTTTCAAAACTTCAACTCGTGTGTTGAATGTTTTTGAACCAAACCCCTTCTTTAGGTCTTTAACTTCTAATAATTCCACAATTTTTTATCGAGATAGTTCTATAAAAAGGATATTGCCTAGTACAATATTTTTTACTTTGTGGATTGCTTCTTAATCAGCTTATTAGTATAGTATTCTATAGCATTATCCATACTTAATTCACCCAGTAAAATTCGATTTGCAGTTTCTTTGTTAATGGTAATAAGTCCTTTAGAAATTCTCCGTGATTGCTTTTGTATCCAAGCAATTTCACCTTCTTTTGGACTGTAAGAGTCGGGTTTTTTTGTTTCAGGTAATCTTTTTGCTATCCTCATTGCAGCATGGATATGGCTTCCACTACCACTTTGATTTTCGTCTATAAACAGTATTTTTTCCTGATAATATTCTAACGATTCCACGATTAAATTTCTTATTGGTGGGCTCCCCAATCCTATTTTAATATTCTTAATTCCAATTTCATTGTTTATAGAATTGATTATACTAGCCATTAATTCAATGCTGTTAAACTCTCGTTGATATAGTAAATAATTATTGGATAGAACCACTAGTCCACAAATCCCTCCAGGATCTATTCCAATAGTAAGAGATTTCTTTTGGTAATACTCACATCTTATTTTTAATTCTAAAATATCGAGGTCCTTAGGAGTAACATATGGGATTTGACAATTTTTTGTGGATTCATCAGTTACAAGTATGTCAATCTCATGTAATATATTAGGAATTTCTTTGAGATGTGTTAAATTAAACTCAGTGTGTTTTAGTTTTCCTATTATGTTATTTAGATTTGAAAAGTTTTTGGTTAAAATGCCAACTTTCACGGTTTTGTCCATTTTAAGCTGATCCAGTAATCTTCGTACGCTAATACAATTATCTTGTTCACACCATGTCCTACGCGAATCATCCTAGCAATATCTAACCAGTTATGGTTCTTTTGGGTGATGTGTATTAACCATGGTGCGTGTTCAGACTCGTAATTATAAACTCTATAATGAGTTCCAAATTTCAGCCCCGAATGTATTTGATATCCTTTATCTATTAATTCTTTCATTTTAGAATCATTGTTTATATTTTCTAAACCTTCTTTTAATTTTGTTTTTGGCCAATTAATCAAATCAGCAATATAGTAGACTACATCGCCTTCATTGTCCACAATACCAATTTGCGTTCGTCTTTCTGAACCTCTTTCTAGTTCTTTTATAACTTTATCAAAATTAATATTTTCTTGGAAAAAATAACTGTATACTATTGCGGAAGCTGCAGCTTTTGTCGATGTATTTCTATCAAATAATCGTAACCCTTCTTTGTCCGATTTTACAACAAGCCCTCGTTCCTTCAGATCTCGGTATGTTGAATAATGGAGATTATTTTCACTAAATTCCTTTATTTCCTCTTTAGATAAAATTATATCTTTTCTGTCATTAGAGTAAAGAGCTTCATAATCTGTTAATAGTAAGCTGCCGCCACTTTGTGGAGTTCCAGTATTTCCTTTGTTGTATATTTGAGCAGCAATTCTATTATCAGTTACAATTATGCTATTGTTTTCTCTTTCGTAAGTCAGACCTTCACCTCAGCCACTAGTTTAACCTTTCCAGCATCACTTAGCATTCTTGCATTATATTTTGGTATTGATTCGATTTCTCCGTTCTTCAGAGTATAGTTTTTAGCATCCATTCCTGTAAACGTAGGGAGATCTTCAAGAACTTCCACACTCAAATATTCAGAATTTTTAGGTTCTTCTTCAACCACAGTTTTTGTTTCCTTCTCAATTTCTAATTCCGGTTCTTCTTTAACCACAGTGTTTGTTTCCTTCACAATTTCTAATTCAGGTTTTTCTTCATTATTAGTTTCAGGTATAAATTCAAAATCAGTGCTAAGTAAATTATTCTGACGATGCTTCTCAATTACCGAACAAATAGATTCTAAATATTCAGATTCGTTAGGGTGTATGTTGTCGATGGCAGGATTTTGGCCATTGACTTTTTCTCTTGCTAAGTCGGTTAATTTTCTTTCACGTAGTTTATGAAGTTCCAGTTTCAAATCCATAAGTTTTCTCATGTCTGAGTTACTTTTTTCAAATCTCTTAATATTGTCTTTTGAATTTTCAATAATATTTCGTATCTGGCTTTCTAGTTTTTTAATTTGTTGGTAAAATGTATTAGGTATTTTTGTTAGTCTACCTTCTTTTCTCTCTTTCAATGTTTGGACTCTCAAGTCTCTAAGAGTCAACAATTCTGTAACCATTATTTTCCCATTTTGAAACCCTAATAAGAATGTTTGCCAATAAAGTCTTTTATCTACACAGTTAGATGAGATACATGAAGAAGTGCCCAGTTTGTGCAGTAGATGTTGAGGATACTGCTCCATTTTGTAATATTTGTGGAGTTAATTTAGCTGGAGCAAAAGACGTTGGCCCTTCTCAAGTTGAAACTCCTGTAGCCAAGGAGGCAAAGAGTAAAACAGTTTCTCCGATTTCTCAAGAGTCTTCAATTACAAATAGTCCAGTTCGTGCAAAATCTAGTTTTTATTTACCTGCCTTACAATTTTTACTCGCAGTAGCATTGCTTGGATTAGTTCTCTACTATACTACAGGTGATGTGCCTAACCCAGAATCTACTGTGGGAGAAGGGGTGACATTTGAAGATTTAAGAAATTATACTACATACAATGAGCCATTGACATGTCCCGGTTGGAGTGAGATTACTTCAAAAGGTAATGCTAATGGTTGCCCTTTAGTTCTAAATTCTGAATGGGACACTGGTAATTTTAATGTAAAAACACATGAGTATCAAACTATATTGGGACTTACTGCACTTCTGGGTCTCTGTATTTTAATTCAAGCTCGAAGGATAAGTGATAGCAACATCATAGCTCCTTTATTTTTCATGGTAATGATTTTGGGTATTGTTTATCTTTTCATGGGTCGTAACCAAGAACCTCTAGAAGGTTTTGAAAGTACATTAGGAGCTACAGCTGGCCTTGTGATAATCGTAGTATCGTATATTGTATTTCTTTATGCTGTTACCGGTAAGGATGTCAGCGAAGCTCCATTGTCCACAATTTACTCTTTTATCGGTGCCGGTTCACTTGTTTTTGCAGCTTTACATCATAATTGGGTAAGAGGTCCTTGGTTGTCTTGTGACTCTTCTTTGAAGTCCTTTGATTCTTCATTGGAGCAAGCATGTACTGAAGTTGGAGGTAATGTTCAATATGCATACATTGATTTACAGCCTATTGAAATGTTGATTCTATTAGCTGGTATTCTTCTCTTATTATTAGGTATTGCAGGTTATATTTTACAGACAGTAAGATTAAAAGATATGGAAGAAGCAAAATACTTCTTTATGATTTTGATGGGACTGTCATTACAATTTATTGTTGTTGTTTGGAATTTAGTAAGAAACAGTGCAAACTTCTATTTCGAACAAGGAGACATCATTCTCACGGTTTTATCAGTCTCAATATCTTTCATTGGGATGTATTTGTTTTATCGTAAAAGGAAATCGGAGCAGAGTATGGAAGGTTTAGCATATTTTGGTTTATTTGTATCAGGTATAGGAACTTTATTTGCCACAATGATAGCTCCAGCACTTCTTTCAGGAACGGATGTATCATCACCAGAAACAACTACAGAATGGATAATGTTTGGTTTACCATTAGCCGTAGCAGCAGGTGCAGTTTGGTACGGAATAAAATACGGGACAGAGAAATTTAGGGATAGAATGGTGGAAATGCAATTATCGAAACCACCAGTTGCCGATCCTTTTGATTCGGACTTTGTTCCAGAAGAGGAAACTCCTGATGAAAAGCCAGATTTGAATCCAGAAGCACTTAAGTCCGGAGATATTTCACTTGAAGATGCAATGGATAGATTACTTTCAGAATTTCCGGAGGCTACTATTGATATCAAACCTACTGAGGATGAGAATTATGGAGTAGATTTGAATTTGGCTGAAATTGAAAAGGAACTCAAGGAAGAACTAGCTGAGACTCCTAAGATTAGAAAAGCTATGAAAGTAGATTATAATGTTGATTATGAGGAATTATCGAAATATTATTCTACAACAGAGGATACAATTAATCAAACAGTAACTCACTTGAAATCTGGGAGAAATATCATGTTATACGGTGATCCAGGTACTGGTAAAACCGCATTAGCTAATTTATTGCTTAGCCAAGTTTGTGGCGTTAAAGAGGCCAAAGACGGCAGTATGATTCCAAATTATTCCATTGTTACAGCTAACGCTGAATGGTCAAACTTTGAAGTTATTGGGGGCATTTCACCGGATGATTCTGGTGGATACTATTTCAAGGACGGATATGTGGCAGATGCAGCTAAAAATTGTGAGAAGACAATGCAAGAAGATGGTAAACCTCATTACCTAGTTATTGATGAGTTTAATAGGGCTAATATTGACGAAGCCTTTGGTAAACTTTTCACTGTTTTTGAATACAGAGATAAGCAAGCACTTCTAACTGCTAAAGAGACAGGTGGAGCGCCATTTATGATGCCTCCTGAATTTAGAATAATTGGTACCATGAATACCCAAGATAAGAATACTTTGTTCAATGTAGGTCATGCTTTAATGAGACGTTTTGCTTTTGTTGAGATAGGGTTACCTGACAGGGATGACGAGTACAAGCGTATGCCTGTATTTGTTTTCAACAAATTGAATAAATTGGGTATTGCTCCAGAAATACCTGAAGATAGTGATAGTGTAGATTGGTACGCTAAAGAAATGTTTGATTTCTATGATAGTGATGGGACCATGTTCAAAGCATTCAATAAATTTATGAACTTCCTAGAAGAGCAAGAGTTACCTCAATCTAGGGATGACGAAGTTGCAAGAGGTGTAAGGACATACAGAAAGATAGGGCCAGCAGTGATCATTGATTCTATGCTTACAGTTTTCAACTCAATGGGTCAATATGATCTGGATAGGGCTTTAGCGGATGTTATAAAATCTAACATTATGCCAGCTCTAGAAGGGCTGGAAAGAAATGAACTGAAATGTCTAATGTTGAAGGCTTCAGAAGTTCTTGGTCCAAATCATGCAATTACTAAAACACTAGAAAAGATGGTTGATTCTCCAGGATTGAGCGTTTTCGGTTGATATGAGTTTACCAGATGCAACAATAGATCTGAATTTACCTTCTGACCATCCAGATCATTTAGTTGAAGGGGAAAATATACTTCTGAATGTAAATGCATTTAGGCCTTTAGAGAATATTCACATTAAGTTGGGTACTGCTAGAATGGATAGTCTTCCAAAGATTAGGTCAAATACCACACATTCACAAACTTTTGAAATTCCAGATTATATTGGAACAAATACAATAGGTTTATTTGATGAGAATGGTAACTCCGTTTCTAATAAGTTGGAAATAGTTATAGCTCCCAAAATGCTAGATTATGAAAAGTTTAAAGATTTGAGAGATAATCATATACCCGATTTAGTTAAAAATTCAGGTGCTGAAGAGCCTCCAGAAGGCATGTATCCTGGTGCAACTTCATCTATTGAAGAAGAAAAGATATTATTGAATATTGAACAGTTACTAGAATTCTCAGGCAAATTATTGAAAGTTACCAATGATATTCGTAAGGGTGCATATACTTACAAAGTTGAAGTTCAAAGGAAAACAATGAAGTCTCAGATTAGGGGCGCTGTTCGATGGCAAAAGACTGCATTGGCTCGTGCACAGAAAGGTACAGAATATGCTACAGCACATGTGACAGATATAAGGAAAAGGAAATGGAGTACTCCTACTAACATTCTATTAGTTAAATTCCACATGGAAGTTTTTATTGAAGCAATATTTTTTAGAGATGAGATGGACCGTAAAGAAAGGGAGAAGAAGGCATGGGCTGCAATTTATGGGAAAAAAGTTGAAGAATTATCCGATGAAGCCAAACTTCAATTAGATAAATTAGACTTAGCTTGCAAAATGCATAAGCAAGTTCTTGGCGATGGTAAATTAGCAGAGTTAATTCCTGTTGCTAAGAATACACGTAAAAGTCAACGATTAATAAACAGAGAAGCCTTGATTGAAGCTAAAACCTGGAGCCGTAATAGATCTTATAGAGAATTACCACCATTATGGCAGGACTTCTTAGAGGATTATAAATCTTATTATGAAGAAACAGTTCTAGTGCAGACACAAAAGATGACAGATATTTATGCTCTTTGGATTCTTTGTGAAATGGCATCCGGGATGAAGTTAAGTGCTCATGCAAAATCTTTACGGGAATTTAGATCAAGGAACAAGGATATCGTTTTGAAATATGATGCACCAGGGCAAGTTCGACATGGTTGGAGTGATTCAATTATGGGTTCTCTTTTCGGTGATTCCGAGGAAAAAGCTAACCCTGCTCAAGGATCAGGTAAACCTGAAATTTTTATGACTTATCGTGGAATTAATTTTTACTTTGAAACTAAGTACGATTTAGAGCAAGCGCCAAGACAAGAAGATGTTTACAAAGTGTTAGCATATATGAATAATTACGATGTTCCATGTGGAGGAATAATTTATCCTGGACCTCAGTTAAAAGTTTCAGTCGATGTAAGAAATAAGCAAGTTATTGCATGGATACCTTTTACCTGGACCGAGAAAGCTTTTGAGGTAGCACCAAATTACTTTGCATTTATATCTGATAGAATGGCTGCAATTTACTCTAGGATTGGTGAGGAAGACTTAGATACATTTGTTGAAGAGGTAGAGCGTACAGCTTTTGAATTTTATGAAGCAATTGCAGTTCCTGGTGCTGTAGCTCCAGAGATGCCTGAATTTCTTTACAACGAAGAAGTTGAAATAGATCTTGAAGATGTAATGGAGATGGAAGAAGATGCAGATGAATCAGATCTAGATACTATTGCTGAAGAATCTTCAAAGATAAAGAAAGATAAGCTACTGGAAGATATCGAAGAAGGAAATATTGAGGAAGGCACAAATCAAGATGGTGGTTATTCTATTTCTAAAGATATAGTAGAAGAAGAAGAAGAGGAGTCTATGGAAACTGTAGAGGATTCTAATGAACTTCCAGAAAGTGTTTTTGACAGTGCCACAGAAATTCCTGAACCATCAGACGTTACAGATGATTCTGAACCTGAGATTTCTAGTAAACCTCCTGAAAAGAAGATATCATTGTCCATTGAAAAACTTAGAAAAATGGTTGATGAGCAGGATAAGTAGTTAAATACTGTTCTTGAATGAGAAATTATGATTAAAGTAGGTATCAACGGATATGGTACAATAGGTAAGAGAGTTGCCGAGGCAGTTACTCTGCAGGATGATATGGAAATAGTAGGCATTGTAAAGACGAAACCTACCTACGAAATGAGGGGAGCCCTCGATGCCGACTATCCCGTTTTTGCTTCGACTAAGAAAAAAATACCTTTCTTTGAAGAATATGGTGTCAAAGTGAGCGGCGTTACTGAAGATTTAGTTAAGATTGCAGATATTGTAATCGATTGTACTCCTGGAAAGTTGGGGGTTAATAATATGGGAATGTACAAGAAAGCCGGAACTAAGGCAATTTGGCAGGGTGGTGAGAAGCATGCACCAGTAGGTACTAGCTTTAATTCTTTGACAAATTATTCTGAATCTATTGGAAAAGATTATGTTAGAGTTGTCTCATGCAATACGACGGGTTTGTCACGTACACTTTATCCAATATTAAATGAATACGGAATAAATAATGTACAGGCCGTAATGGTACGGAGAAGTGGAGATCCAAAAGATAGCGATAGAGGACCTATAAATTCTATTGAGCCAGTTCTTAATGTACCTAGCCACCATGGTCCAGATGTACAAACAGTTATTTCTAATTTAAATATACAAACAATGGCTGTTAAGGTTCCTACTACTATTATGCATGTACATTGTATTATTGCAGAATTAGAATCTGAACCTGAAGTTAGTAGAGTAATAGATCTTTGGGAATCTACCCCTAGAGTAAATTTAATAGAAGGGTTCTTGAGAAATAATGAAACTAAGGTTCGTAATCTTCCAGGCACAGCCGAGATTATGGAATGGGCTAGAGACTCACTTTACACGCGTGGAGACTTAAATCAAATAGCTGTCTGGAAAGATGGCGTGCACTCTTTTGGTAAGAAATTATATTATTATCAAGCGATACATCAAGAATCGGATGTTGTTCCAGAAAATATTGATGCAATAAGAGCAATGTGCAATATAGAATCAGATTCGTTCAAATCAGTTAATAAGACTAATAAAGCATTAGGCATTAACTGATAGATTTTATCTTTTCTAGATATTCACTATTAAGTTTAGTGTTCATATTTTTCTCTTTCCCAATTTGAGCAATCAAACCATTAATTTCATTTATTTCGGTTTTTCGACCCTTTCTTAAATCCTGAAGCATGCTGCAAATGTTATCATGTGTTCGATCAATTATTTTCATTGTCTCTTCTAAAGGGTCATCATGAAATTCAATCCCGTTGGCTATAGCTATAGATACTGATTCATTTAGGAGATCTTTAACTAAAATAAGATATTTATCTTTCTTTAATTCACCATTCTTAAGATTATATAGTGAGGCTATTGGATTTATTGCACTATTAATTACAGCCTTTAGCCAGATGAGGGTAGCGATATTTTCGACGTGATTCATTGTGAAATAATATTCAGAAAATAGCCCCTCAAAATTTATCATAGGTTTATTATTTCTTGTAAGAGATCCAATCACTGTAGTTCCCGAACCTCTGTAATCAGAGACTCCTGTATCTGAAGATATGGCCCCTACACTTGTTACTATCAGAGAGACATCATTTGCATTTGGAGGTAAATAATTGATTACTTCTAATCCATTTTGACAAATTATTATTTTACCTCTAAAATCTTTTAGAACTGCGTTTGTAGATTTTAAATCATATGCTTTTACAGCAATAATTACAATGTCAGTATCACTCAATTTTGTGACAATATCAGCATTAATTCTTTTTTTTTGATTTCCCTTCGTTATCCATAGACCTTTCTTTTTGAGAATATCCCTTTTCTCTTTTTTGACCAAGACTGAAAGTTTATTCTCCTTTTTCAACGATGCGGCAAGAAGTAATCCTATAGCTCCAGGTCCAATTATAGTTATTCTCATTTTTCTTCAGTGTAAAGTAAGCATTTGTTATTAATCACTTTAACATGTACAGTTAGTTCAGGTTTTCCCAAGTCAACGTTAATTTCTGGAAATATATCAAACACAGAACCTGCTAATTCCCTGGCGAGTTCGGTTGATGTAAATTTATGGTCGCCTCTCCTTTCTACATTAATGGCAAAAGTATTGTATTTTTTCATAGCTGGAATAACGTCTTTTATTTTTTTATAAATTATTTCTTCTTTAGCATTGCACTGTTTTGCAATACATAGTTTGTATTCTTCTTTAGTATTTTTAGAAATTGGATCTACTGTAGTGAGATAGAGATATTTATCAAAGATTTCGTATTTACCTAAAATATTATTCTTTTCAATTTGTTCTAGTACTATCTTACGTCCAGTCTTTCTCAAACTTCTTTTAGGAATACTACTTGAGAGATAATTATTCATTTATTGAAGCCAGAACTTTATCAATTATTTCGTTTGAATGGCCTACATAGTTGTTTGGCTCTAGACAGTACAAAATCTCCTCCTCGCTCAAGTATTTCTGTACTTCATTATTATTTTTTACGTTTTGACTAAAAGTAACACCTTTTTTTTCAGCTTCCATTGTAATGCTTCTTACTAATTCGTGAGCGTCCTGCCTTCCTAAATCCGTTTTACCAAGTGCAATAACAAAGGCTTCAGCCATCGGAAGACCCCCAGCCTGATCAAGGTTCAGTTTCATTTTATCTTTATTAACATATAAATTGGAAAAAATATTTTCTGTTTTCTTAATAATATATTCTAATAATATGTAAAATTGAGGAAGAATAATTCTTTCGTTACTTGAATTTGCCAAATCCCT
>DAEH01000003.1 GCA_002497685.1 Euryarchaeota archaeon UBA169 | reverse complement strand
GCAGCCAGTTGTAGCAGAACCTATAGTCGCAGAAGCTGTGATAATTACTGATCCGGAAGAACAATCATAAGCAACTTTTAAATACAAGTACTGAACTAAAGGTTTACAACTAAAGGTTGTTTACTGAGGTAACATGAACAGAAAAAGAAAAGATGATTGGTTTAGTGGAGATGATTGGAACATAGATGATATTTTCAATAATCTAGATGGTGAGTTTCAAAGGATACGAAAGCAAATGGATAATCTAATGAAAGATTCTTTTGAAGGTAATGTTTCAGATAAAAATGTAAAGAATCCATTTGTTTTTGGTTTTTCAGTTAAAACAGATTCAGATGGCTTTCCAGTGTTTGAAGAGTTTGGTAATACACGTATGAATCGTTTTGGTAAGAAAGGGGAAAAGCCTACAGTGGATACTCGAAGAGAACCACTTACAGATATTAATGAAACTGAGAAACAAGTTGCAATTACAGTAGAACTTCCAGGTGTCAACAAGGAAGATATTGATATTAACGTTACAGAGGAAAAAGTAGAAGTTAATGTTAAGACAGAATCACGAAAATATTTCAAAAGTATTGATTTGACCAGTCAGGTTGTAACTAAATCATCAAAAGCCACATATAAGAACGGAATTTTAGATTTAGTTTTAACTAAAAAAGAAACTGACAGACCTAAAGGAACTAAAGTCAAAGTAGATTAATCAAATAGGAGGGAGGGGGCCCGCTATGAGAGTTCAATTTCGGAGATTATATTTGCAACAACAGCAGGGACATCCATTTCCCAATCATCGCCGTCCATCATCGCCTGACGGATGGAAACCCCCTGCCAGGCCTCGCGGTTGACCAATTTAGGAACAATTACAGAATGTCCAGCTTCTTCAAACAGAGATTTGACGAGAGTGTTACCACTATATACAATGTCAAATTCAGGAACTATCTTTTCAAGATGTTTCACATATAAATCATTATTATTAATGTCAGGGACTTCAAATATATCATATTTACAGTCGTAATTAGATAAAACCGCTTTAATCATTTGAATTCGTTCAGAGGAGCTGTAAGGGTTACGCTTCGTCCTCTCTTCATTTGAAGATCCTAGACATACCAATAATTCTTGTTGATTATCAATTACAGCTTCAAATAAAGAAAGATGCCCCATATGTAGGGGTTGAAAACGACCTAAAATCAAGCCTTTTTTCATTTCGATTTTATAGTTTCCTGGTTCCCCATCCATTTTCTTAACGCTTTAGGGATAATTACATCACCATCTTCTGTTTGATGGTTCTCAAGAATGGCAGCTAGTGCTCTTGTAGTTGCAACAGCAGTTGAATTCAACGTATGAGGGAAATTGGTACCTTCGTTTGTTCGATATCTCATATTTAGTCTTACAGATTGATATGACTTACAATTACTTGCACTAACTACTTCTTTCCACTTATTTGTAGATGGCATCCAAGCTTCGATATCATATTTTCTTGCAGCTACTGTGCCAATATCTCCAGTACAAATATCAATGACTCTAAAAGGAATCTCCAATCTTTCAAAAATATGTATTGCATTATTTAGTATTTCTTCATGCATTTTTTCAGAATCTTCGGGTTTGCAAAAAATAACCTGTTCCACTTTTGTAAATTGATGCACTCTCCATATTCCTCTATCACTAATTCCGTGTGCACCAACTTCCTTTCTAAAATTAGTAGAAATTCCTGCATATTTGAGTGGCCCTTCTTTTAGTTCAATAATTTCATTTTTAAATCTAGCAGTAATTGGATGTTCAGAAGTAGCAATCAAGTATAAATCGTGTTCATCAATTTTATACATTACTTCTTCAAAATCACTCAAATCTACAACGCCTTCGTATGCCTCTCGATTCATCAAAAATGGAGGTGTTGTTAAACTGTATCCTTTCTCACAAAGAGTCTCTACAGCAAAATTTACCAGAGCAAGTTCTAATCTGGCTAAATCTCCGGTTAAAAAGTAGAATCTTCTCCCTGCAATTTTTGATGCTCTCTTAAGATCAGCTCCATTAATTCTTTCTAAAATATCTTGGTGTGAAAGCCATTCTTTTTTTCTATTTATGGTGCCGTAAGTAGATATTTCTGCATTTCCATTTTCATCGTCTCCAACAGGTACTTCATTTACAAGTATGTTTGGAACTACCATTCTTTTTGAATCTCTAAGTTTTAGAGCAATTTCAGTATCAGTTTCATTTTGGTTTAACTGTTTTTTTAATATTGCCATTTCTTTTAGCACGCCTGAAAAATCTTGCCCTTTCTTTTTCAATTCACCGATGTTTTTTGAAATAGAGTTTCTTTTGGCTCTCAAATTATTGCCTTCTTCAATAAGTTTTCTCCATTTATTATCTAATTCAATAACAGTTAATGCTATATCTTTTGGCAGATTACGTTTTTCTAAATCTTCAAAAATCTTTTCAGGCGATTCTCTAAAAACTTTCATCTCTAGCATTGTAACTTAAATGAAGTAAGGTCTTTATCACCTTATCTCCATGCCCAATAGTGTATATTCTACGCGGTGCATTAGAGATTGTTACGCCTAGACCTACGTTGAAGCCTCTTTTTGGTGATGCAATGGGCGTAGTTGATAGACTTGCCAATACCGATATTTTAATTGAGGATGATAAAATTATCAAAGTAGGTAAGCACATTGAGGCACCTGGTGCTGAAATCATAGATGTCACAGGGAAAGTTATAGTTCCAGGTTTTGTGGATCCACATACACACTTAGTTTGGGCAGGATCAAGAGAGCACGAATTGGAATGGAAGCTACAAGGTAAGAGTTATCAAGAGATTTTGGCAAATGGAGGCGGTATTCTACGTACAGTTAAGGAAACCCGTTTAATTGATGAGAATGAATTACGAGAACAAACATTGAAAAGGTTTAAAAAAGCAATAAAATATGGTACTACTACCATTGAAATTAAATCAGGTTATGGTCTTGAAGAAGATACAGAGCTTAAGCAATTGAGAGTAGCGAATTGGCTTAAATCTCTCAATCTAGCAGATATAGTTGTAACTTTTATGGGTGCCCATGCTTTTCCCGATAATTTAAGTAAATCTGAATATGTGTCAGAAGTAATACGCATGCTTCCTTTGGTAAGAGAATTAGTTGAATATTGTGATGTATTTTGTGAGGAGGGGGCTTTTACTGTAGAAGAATCTCGAGAAATATTAAATGAAGCTAAGCGATTAGGTCTCCTTTTGAAAATACATGGTGATGAGTTTGGAGATACTGGCGGAGGTCGTTTGGGTGCCGAATTGGGAGTAGTAACTGCAGATCATCTTGCCGGAAGTTCATTGGATACGATAAAAGCACTCAGTAAATCTGGAGTTATTGGTGTTCTTTTACCAGGAACTCCTTTTGCATTATTATCTGACCATTATTCTCCAGCTAGGAAGATGGTTGCAAATAATCTTCCTATAGCTTTGGCTACAGATTGTAATCCTAATTGCTATACTGAATCCATGCAATTAGTACAGCAATTGGCAGTTTTTAGAATGGGTATGACTCCTGCAGAGGCTCTTGTAGCTTCTACAATTAATGCAGCTTTTGCGATAGGAAAGACAGACAGAGGAGTTATTTCAGAAGGATGGCGTGCAGATTTGCTAATATGTGACATTCCTGATTATCGTCACTTAACATATCACTTTGGTGTTAATCATGTTGAAAAAGTAATAATCGGCGGTAAGTTTATAGATGGTTAAACCTTTGAAAGAAACAGCTAAGTTTCTTTGGAATGGCACGATTTATGCATTATCTTTACCAGAGCGCTACGTCCGTGGACTTTCAGCTCTTGTAGGTGGAATCTTTAAAGAAACTACAGATATATTGATACCTGAATTTGTAAAAGATACTACTAGTTATAATATATTTGTAGGCAATATTTTACGATTTACTGTTGAGAATATTGGAGGCGTTCAGGGAGTTTATGATGATGAAGGCTTAGATAGTGAATTTGCTACAAGAAAATTAATTGGTAATACTATTGAGGGTGTTGGTATTGCCACAGTACATCTATCGCCTTTGTGGTTTTTTGCATTTTTTTCAGACTCCGTTAAAGGAGGTCAAATTTATCTTGAAAGGTTACACGAGGAAATGGCTGAGAAAGGTTACATAGATCCTGAAACTTCAGCAGAATCTTTTACTTCACTCTTTGAAGGGTTGGAAAGAACAACAACTAGTTTTGCACAAAATATAGATACACCTCCTCTTACAAAAAAAGAAGTAATATCAAATATTCAAGAAATAAGAGATTCAATAGCTGATTTATTGTCAAAATCAGGAGATGTTGCAAGCAATACAATGACAGAAGCGTCTCAGGTACTTCAAGATTTTATGGATACAGCTTCAGACGAAGGGCAATCATTATTAGAATTAGGTGGATTAATGACTCTTCAAACAACAAACAAAATTAAACAATTAGGTGGCTTGTCTATTAGTGCCCCTAATGTAGCCGGTAAAATGCTTTATGAGAATATATTAGGCTATTATTCAGATACTTTAACTGAAATTCATGAAAAAGGATATGCTATAGTTGCATCTGAGGCGGTTGAGCCATATGGTAAGGCAATTATCGATCAATTTAGTACAGAAAAGGTTACTTGGACTGAACGACTTTTCAATAGTCCAGCCAGCGGCATTAAGAAGATTTTTGGCATGCAAAACTCCAAATAGTAGTATAGGAGAGAGGTGAAGCTGGACTTGGCCGGGGAGCTAGACGTACCCTGTGACCCTCAACCGCCTTTAGGGGGGGCGACAGCTAGTGACGGCGCACCCAGTGAGCTGTCTAATCCGCATTTCAACTGAGATATCCTGTCCCTCGGGGTCGCAGGTGATTGCAGTTATTTACCGGAGGGTAAATTTCGGGTCTTCATCATGGAAACCGGGTCAGGCCCGGAAGGGAGCAGCCTTACCGTGGACTACCGACGCTTGAGTGGGTCGCGGGGTTGAGAAGAAATGTGGTGTCTGACATCTCATCAGGACGACAACGCTAGTGGTCTGGCACTTTCTTTGTCATCTTTTTCAGCCAATTTTTCCCAGGTTTCCATTCAGTAAACATAGTAGTTAACATTCCTAATATTGTTAAAAATGAACCGATCCATACTAAAATTATTCC
>DAEH01000019.1 GCA_002497685.1 Euryarchaeota archaeon UBA169 | reverse complement strand
GGTAGCTTTCCCCTCATACTCGCCTCTAGTTATATTTGCGAGCATTCCAAAAAGAGCAGGTGTTTTTCCTAAAGCAAACCCTATTTTCATAAAAAATGGCTTGTAGATTCTATGCTTAGTCTTAGCTGCTCGATACATATCTCTACTATAATGAGAACGCCAATATTGTTCAAACAATGTTGGATCGCCTTTTGAAATAGCTTTGGCAGCAAGTCTGCCTCCCAATGCTGAATGATTCAGCCCTTCACCATGAATAGGGTTAACGTGTCCTGCTGCATCTCCGCAAAGAACCCAATTCTTACCTGAGACGGGTTCATCAAATAATTTAGGATCATTATATGAAGGGATAACTGAACCAAATTTTTTGCAATCAACGACTTCCCCTGTATCCTTTAATTTCCATTTACCATTACTAACAAACTCACCAGGCCATCTTTCCTCAAGAAGCTTATCTAAAGCTTCCTTCATTCCTGGCGTTCCGGAATTGTAACAATAACCTATGTTGTAGTGATCACTCTTAGGAAACACCCATAGGTACCCCTCTTCACCTGGTAACGCCCCTACAATAAATTCCACATCGTTTTCATCTGGCTTTATTGCTAAATAATAACCTGCAGCTGCAAAGAGATGTTCTCTAGGTATCCTTTCCATGAAATGCTTTCTTGTGAAACCATTTACTCCGTCTGCACCAATAATATACTTTGATTTATATTTACCATTTATTAACCAAATGTCATCAACCATTTCTAAAGATTTGACCCTTTCAATAACATGGCCAGCACCTGCCTCTTTTGCTCTATTAAATAAATAAAAATCCCAATCATCTCTTCTAATTAACTTTCCTTTGTTGACAGGTATTTTCAATTTAGTTTTATTATATGTAAAAGAAATTGATGACATCTCACATTCAATCGATTCTTCTGGAGCGTCCATCCATTCTATACCTTTAACCGGTAAACCACCACCACAAGCCTTTCTTCTAGGATGAGCGTGATCAAATAAAAGCACGGATAAGCCTCTCTCTGAAGCTTCACGTGCTGCAGAGGATCCTGCTGGACCTCCACCTATTACTGCAACATCTACTATCTCCACAAATTACTATTTCGAATGCTCTAAATTAAGGTTTACGACTCTGCTTGAATTTTAGAATACGACAAGCGACTTTCTTTACCATCTATTGAATTAAAAATACAACCTTGAAGAATTAAATCATTCTGGCCTAGTTTAGAAACGACATAAATTACTCGTGGCTCTTGAAAATCCAAAATTGTGAATAAAGGATCTTCTAAATTTATAAGATTCAAAGATGCTGTACTGTTATTGTAAACATTGAATGAATCAAAATCAAAACCTCTACCTTCTATAAATATTCTGTGATTTTTACCTGAAAAACTATAGCTAGGATTTTTCTCACTAATATTTACTGCATCCATATTAGCTTAGTTTAGCTGTATTTATAGAGCTTATTATTCCCTTAAACTGGAATTTAGTTTTATGAAAGCTGGACCCCATTTAAAGACTGACATTAGATGTTCAGCTTGTTCTGTTTGATTACAAATCAATAAGGCTGAAGCAATCGCCTCTGCAGTAGTTAGTTTACCAATTTTACCTGAATTCACAGGATTGGCAGGTACAACTGAGGGTAAACTTCTAGGCTCCAATCCCATTAACCGTAAACGTGAAAAAGTTTCTGTGGCTTTATTCCAAGAACAATCAACACCAACAATACCACCTACTTCTGCAAGCGGAATGTCATCTGTACTAAGTACCTTTTCTGAAAAAGGATCTAAAACTATGCCCATAGGAGGTAATGTTTTGAATGATGAATGATTATCTGAAAGATTAAATCTTTCTAATCTTTTAGCTGTACACTTTTTAGGATCATCCTGATCAAAGCAAAGAATTCTTATGCTAAATGACATGTAATGAAAAATCCACCGGTTCCAACGACATTGTCAAGCTACCTAAGCTTATGTAATCTGCAAATTCGGCATACTTTGCTATATTGCCCATAGTTACTCCTCCAGATATTTCAATTTCTATATTGGATATCTTCCTTAATTTCTTTATAGTTTTTACTGCTTCTTTAGGTGTGAAATTATCAAGCATCACTCTGTCTGCACCACAATTTGCTATTCTGATAGCTTGCTCTTCATTATCGGCCTCTACTTCAAGCATTAAGCGAGGATACTTTTCTCTAGACAATTTAATAGAATTTTCTATACTTCCAGATAACTTGAGATGATTATCTTTTATCAATATTGCATCATCTAACCGCATACGGTGTGTTTGACCTCCCCCATGAACTACTGCTGCTTTCTCAAAGTCTCTCAACCCTGGAAGTGTTTTCCTTGTAGCCAATATTTCCACTTCAGAATTTACTTTTCTAGCTAATCTTACTACTTTACTTGTATGTGTTGCAATTCCACTCAGATGACTTAATAAATTTAGCAAAAGACGCTCTATTGCTAAAACATCATGCGCATTACCTTTGAGTGAAAGAATTAGAGAAGAACTGATTTCATCACCATCTTTGTAATCTGTCTTGAAATTAATGTTGTGATTTTCTAAAAGAACTCTACAGATCTCAAGTCCTGAGATAATACCGGGACCGCCGGTTACACTAGCTTTACATAATTTGTTCTCAACTACGGCTTGACTAGTA
>DAEH01000035.1 GCA_002497685.1 Euryarchaeota archaeon UBA169 | reverse complement strand
ATTGCAGATTCCATGGTTGAATGAACTCTAACTGAATCACAAGACTCAAGTCTTTTCATTGCTTCTTTTACTAATTTACTACCTATCTTTTTTCCTCTGTAATCTTCTAAAACAAGAACATTTCCAATCATTCCTAGTTTACCATAATCAAAAGCTGTTGTAACACCTACTAATTTATCTCCATCATATGCTGCAATAGGCATACTAATGATAAACAAACGTTTCCAATCTTCGATAGAATTACCCCATTCTACTTTATCAGTCAATTCCTTTGCGGAATTGATATCTGATCTAAGTAAATCTTTGATCTTAATCATCCGAAACACCCTCGTCACAATCTTGTTGCCCAAAAGTAATAAATTTATCCGAAGATCTTTGAAGCTTAAGTCTGCAAGTACCATATCCAAAATCTTCACCACCGTACCAATGTGGACAATCTTTACACTTAAGCATTAATTGATGATTCTAAGCAATATTAATGAAGATATGTGTTGAAGAAATTTTATAATGTAAGGGTTTAATGATGTGACATGAATCGTATTTCACCTGTAGCTATCGCGCTGATGCTAATGTTTACCACAATGGGTACCGGATCCTTGGAAAAAAATGACACAAATGACAACATTTTCGCTACAAATTCAGTTGCTTTCGATGGTACAAACGATACAATTGACCGAACAAATACATTTCCGTTTGATGTACTTTTCGATGATTATTACGACACTTCTGCTGAAGTGTATGCTGATTTACTAACATTCCAAACAAATTATCCTGATATTGTGGAACTTTACACTCTAACTGACATAATTCCAGCTGGCCAGACTTGGCAAGGCAACGAAATTTATGGCATAAAAATTTCAGATAACGTAGCTAATGAACCGGAATATTATGATGATCCTGATGAAGAAACTTATTTCATTGTAAGCAATCATCATTCAAGGGAATGGATGACTGTTCCAACAGCCATGTATTTCATCTATTATCTAACTCATTTCTACGGCATGGGTCCTACTGATAATGACGGAGATGGCCTAGTGAATGAAGACATGATTGATGGTGTTGATAATGATGGTGATGGCGAGCAAGGCGGAAGAGTTGATGAATTTGGTAGAGCTTTGTTTGACGGAATTGATAACGATGGTGATGGTGTAATTGATGAAGGAATAGATGAAGATCCTAGTGAAGCTCGTGTCACACATCTAGTAAACAATCGTGAAACATGGATTGTACCTCTATTGAACCCAGATGGGTACAACTATGATCGGGAAGACCCAAGTAGATTCTGGCGTAAGAATATGCGAGATAACGATGGAGATGATAGATATGGAGGTGAATGTGATGGTGTAGACATAAACCGAAATTATCCATTCGAATGGTCCCATAACACGCAAGGGCAAGCTTTGATAGGAGATGATGCTGAACCTGAACCAACTGTTGATGATGATAACTGGTGTTCAGATGTTTACCACGGACCCAGAGATTTTAATGATGATGATGGAGATTGTGATGAATTGTGGTGCGATTCACCTGTAGTAAATCCTGGTGATCAAAATACACAAAACGGAATTGATGAAGATCCTCCTGATGCACTGCACATTGACGACGATGGAGATGGAATGATCGACGAAGATCGTGAAGGTGGATTCTCTGAACCTGAAACCCAAGTAATAGAGTATCTAACTTGGAGACTAGATATTTATGACGATTATCCCCAAGACAAATACCTAGAAGATTACCAACAAAATTTTAACGATGGTGGATGTGCACCAGATTACTCTGCAATATGTACCAAAACGTTCAGACCAAACTGGCCTGAAATGTTTGTTACAGCACCAGATGGAGATTATGTTAGGAATTATCGTACTGAAGCTCATGACATGAAACACAATATTATGAACTCTGTATCCTATCATGCATATTCTGCATTGTACATTTGGCCATGGGGTTACAAGGACCAGGATCCACCTCATGAACTGTACATGGAAAACCAAGTTAAACCTCTAATGAATGTAACAGGATATGGCAACTGGAAAGATGAAGGTGGATACAAAGTTTCTGGAGATATTAATGATTACCTATACGGAATGCAAGGATCATTTTCGTATACTGTTGAACTAAATTACGCAACTCAGGGAGGTCTAGAAGGTGGATTCCATGCTGATCCTCTACTAATCAGACCAACAGTTAGAATGCACTTATTGACTAATATCTATTTCATGGATGAGTCACCTAAAGCTAGAATCGGGCAAATGATAACATCAGATACTGGCAACTTGGGAATAGGTACAATCAATTCTCCTGAAGATACAATGATGCCAGAATTGACTATTTTATCTAATAAAGATGCCGTGGAAGTTGGATTTGGAACTGACTCAAATGTAGAATTTGATGAGGATAGAATTTATTCAAATGATGATATTCCCGTACGTGTAAACGTAGAAAATGCACAATACCTGCTAAAAGATTCATTAAAACTAAAATATCGTAATGAAAATATGCCTGAGGACACATGGAGAGAAGTCGCAATGTCATGTATAAATGGTTGTGATGTTAGAGATTATTCAAATTATAATAATACTGGAGGTGTTGTCGTAAGAAATTCAATTTACGAGGCTAAAATTCCTGAAACTGAAGATTCAATGAACATTCAGTTTTATGCTGTTGGACAAGATTCAAGATTAGCAAATGCTTTCGGTGGAGGATTTGTATTCACAGGATACGGAGATGCTGAACCGTTAGAAGTTTTTGTTGATGACATAATTGGTTTTGGTAATCCTATAATTGATGCATTAGCTGTAATGTTCATGATGTCCATAATGTATGGTGTCATCTGGGGTGGATTGTACAAAACTGTAGGAATCGCAACTGCAGCTGAAAAAAGAAAAAATGAAGAAGAATTACTAGTCAAGACTACTAAAAAGAAAGGGAAAACTGT
>DAEH01000002.1:24289-24978 GCA_002497685.1 Euryarchaeota archaeon UBA169 | reverse complement strand
GGTCATTTAGGATATACAAGCGAACAAATTACTGAAGCAAATGATTTTATTTTTGGTAAATTAACAATTGAGGGTGCTCCACACATTAAAGACAATGATTTAGCAGTTTTTGATTGTGCAAATAAATGTGGACAATACGGTACACGTTTCATTGGATGGAGTGCTCACATCAATATGATGGCTGCAGCTCAACCGTTCATTTCCGGAGCCATATCAAAGACTATCAACATGCCTCATGAATCTACAATTGAAGACATTAAGGAAGTGTATATGGATTCTTGGAGAGCCATGATCAAAGCAAATGCTTTGTACAGAGACGGTTCAAAATTAAGTCAGCCTTTAATGTCTGGAACTGTACTGAAAGTTGATGTTGCTGAAGAGGAAATGATGTCAGATACTTTAGTTACCACTGAACAAGCGGTTGAAACTATGGCTAAGGCCCTTCCAACTCCTGATGCAGTTCCACTTGCACGGAAAATAGTCACTCGTTATATTGCGCAAAGAAGGAAATTACCTAACAAGAGAAAAGGTTATATCCAAAAAGCAAAAATTGGAGGACATAATGTTTACTTACATACCGGAGAGTATGTTGATGGTACTTTAGGTGAAGTATTCATTGACATGCATAAGGAGGGTGCAGCTTTCAAAGCTTTAACGAATGCTTTTGCTATTGCAGTAAGCTTAGGTTT
>DAEH01000002.1:0-23889 GCA_002497685.1 Euryarchaeota archaeon UBA169 | reverse complement strand
GTAATTGGAAATGAACGAATTAAAATGTCAACCAGTATTTTAGATTATATTTTCAGAGATTTAGCTGTCAATTATTTGAATAGAAATGATCTGGCTCATGTTAAGCCAGAAGATTTGAAACCAGATATACTTAGGAGTGAGGGTGAAGCTGAAACAGAGCAAAACCTGAATTCAGGATTGACACCTTCAGGTGAAGCCATAGATGGGCATGAAATCCAATTAACATTGGATGATATGGATGTGTCTTCAGCAGATACTTCTTCATTTCAATCGACGGTAACAGATTTATCAACAACTAATGCACCATTACTGTCTGGAGATAGTAGCATTGTTAAAGAAGCTGAAAAATTTGGTTTTGAAGGCGATCCGTGTCCAGAATGTGGTCAATTCACTTTAGTATCTAACGGAAGTTGTTTGAAATGTGTAAGCTGCGGCTCTACGACAGGTTGTTCTTAATTAGAACTGAAAGCTAAATAAAGGCAATACATTAGCATATCAATGAGTCTTGGAGAGCAATTATCAGAAAAGTTGTCAAGCTTTGAAAAATACAACAATAAAGAATTGTATAATCTTGGCTCTGGCAATCTCAGTTTTGTAATAACTGGAAGGCTAGTTTCTGGCCTATTTGGCTTCATAATAATCATTTTGATGTTAACGGTTACTTTCTCCTCTGCAGCTAATTCAATTATGGTATCTGACTTAGGAGGCACAAAGGCCTTTACTGCAGATGTGAGATTAACGGAAGTATCAGGCCCTTCAATATCAGGTACTTTGAATAATGAAGGTGATTTTGTTGATTTTGGCTATATTGTTGATGACATGGAGTGGGATTATATTTCGGAATTACGTATATCTCACATAGATATTCAGGTCGTTTGGGATGCTAACGGAGGTGCAGGCGGAGGCCGTCAAGTTACTTTTGATGTATCCTCAGAGAATAATACAATGGGCGAAAGTCAAAATGACGGTGGAAATGGTGGAACTATTGTGACGGCTTGGGCAGTTAATCAATTACCTGAAACAGTTTCAGATACTGCAGATAGTGCAGATGGCTTTGTACAATCATATGAAACACCAGGCGAATGGATGGGTGGAAAACTTACATATTCTTCAGAGAGTATTGGTTCTATTGCATTAACAGATTCTATAGATTATACAATATCTTTAACTTATTATACTTGGGAATTTGAAAATATAAGGGAGATTGTAGAGTTATGATGGAAACAGATGTCAAGGATAAGAATTTAGATAAAATTCCTAAAGAAAATTTACGTGAGCCAGACGGTGAGGAGAACAATCTTCTTTTTACGGATGAATATAAGCAAGCATTAGAAAAAGCCTCATATGAAATTGTTGGTAATCATTCAGCTGTTGAGATATGTGGATGGACTAAAAAATCTATCAAAGGCTCCGAAGGTGGATGCTATAAGCAAAAATTTTACGGAATAAGATCACATCAATGTACACAAATGACTCCTGCGGCAGTAGCGTGTGATCAAAAGTGCGTTTATTGTTGGCGAGTGAATGAAATGTTTTCAGGAAAACAAGATTTAATGGAATATGCCAAAGATGAACCTGCAGATATTGTTCAAGGTTCAATTGAAGGGCATTTGAGGAAACTCTCAGGCTTTGGCGGAAATCCGAACGTTGATCAACAAAAAGTTCTAGAATCTAAAACAGTTCGCCATTTTGCAATATCTTTAACTGGAGAACCTACACTTTACAAGCGCCTCCCAGAGATGCTTCGTGAATTGAGAGAGCGTAAAATTTCTTCATTCTTAGTAACTAATGGTTTGCATCCGGAAATGGTTGAAAGACTCAGAGATGAAAATTCCCTGCCGACTCAGTTGTATATGTCACTGGATGCTCCAGATGAACGCACTTGGAAGAAAATAGATGTTCCGTTAGTACCTAATTTTTGGGATAAAATAAAGGGAACTTTGAATTTAATGGATGGTTTAAAAACACGTAAAGTTCTTCGGATGACAGTCGTCAAGGGATGGAATGATTTTGACGTTGCAGGCTATGCTAAATTGATTAGAATGGCTGGTGAGAGAGTAATGATAGAAGTAAAGTCATACATGCATTTGGGTCCAGCTCGTAAGCGTTTAAGTCAAGATAATATGTTAACTTACGATGAGGTTCTAGATTTTTCCAATAGATTGGCATCTGAACTAGGCTGGAAGGTGATTGATGAAGCACCTAATAGCTTAATTGCCTTAGTTGCAGAAGAAGATTGGGATGGTCGAGTAATGGACTTTGGAGATCCTCTAACAGGACATCTTGAATCAACATTTGAATGCTAATCAAAACAGGTAAATAGTACTAGTAAAGACTAGCTTTGTGGAATATATTGATGGGATTGGAAATGCCTTCAAGAAATATATTGGACCAGATTCCGTAAGAAAACTTGAGGATTTAATAAATGATAAGGCAATGATTTTAATTGCTGGAGATCAGTTAACTGGAAAGTCTACACAAGCTAAAAATTTGGCAAGAAAATTTAATGCAACCTTTCATTCAGTAGGTAATTTATTTAGAGAAGTTGCAGCTAAAAGAGGCATTTCAGTTGCAGAACAAGCTAAATTATTGTTAACCGAAAGAGGAATAGATGTGGAGATTGATTATAAAACGTGTAAAATGATTTCAGGTGAAAGCATTGATACTAAGGTAGGAGTTATTGAAGGTAGACAGCCAGCCTACATGGGTAGTTTTATGCAAGAATTGGGCAAGAAACATCTAGTCCGCATTTATTTTCAATGTTCAATAAGAGATCAAGCCCTCCGCTTTCTCCGTAGAGAAATAGGTGAAGAGGCATATCAGAAAGGACTGAGGAATGTTCCAGATGTTGATTATAATAATTTAGAGTCTTTAAGAGACGAAATTTATAATTTAGATTTAGTTGACAGTGATGATGTAATAGAAAAATTCGTTGAAAATCAGAACAGGGATAATGATGATAGGGCTAGATACTATTCTTTGTATGGCTTTGATTATGGTAATTTGAACGGATACGATATAGTAGTTAATACTACTAATAAAGAAGCTGATGAAGTTTTTAATGAAGTACTAGGGGAATTAGAAAAATTCAACTTTAGAACAAATTAATAAACACCCTATCTATCTCGAATTGTGGACTTATCTATAAATGAAGTAAAATTGCTGAAAGTTCTTAAGAA
Organism: Euryarchaeota archaeon UBA169; assembly: GCA_002497685.1. GTDB lineage: Archaea > Thermoplasmatota > Poseidoniia > MGIII > CG-Epi1 > CG-Epi1. The sequence goes on along the minus strand of DAEH01000002.1, from coordinate 20,710 downwards.
CGGAACACTTTCACCAGATGCAGCTTCGATGGAGTCAGATCTCGGAGAAAAGGAAACGATGTCTGCGGCTTCATGGTTAAGAAGTAAGGGGCTAGTCGAGATATCTGAAGTTTCAACAAAGTTTTATTTTACAAATGAAGAAGGTAAAAGATATGCAGATCAAGGTTTACCTGAAAGACGTGCCGTTGAATGGTTAAATCAAGTAGGGGATTCATTGTTGTCCGAGCTTCCTTTAGATGCTGATGAAAGTAAAGTAGTTATTGGTTGGTTGAAAAGGAAAAAGTTTGCAGATTTAGAAAAAACAGATGAAGGCTTAAAATTAATTCCTACAGGAAATTTGGATGAAACTTTAGACGAACCCTTACTTCTTAAACTTAGCAAGTCATCTTTATCTGAAAATGAGATAGATACAGAGGCTCTTAAATTGCTAAAAGGGAGACAATTACTAAGCTTTAAGGAAGAAGTTGAAAGAACTTTTACGTTAACTGAGGAAGGAGATAATTTTAATTTGGAAAGTTTAGATGAAAACTTAATTGGAGATTTGACGCCTGAGTTAATTCAATCTGGTGAATGGAAAGATAGATCATTTCAGAAGTATGGAGTTGAAACAAAGGTTGATGTTAGTGATTTCTCTACGCTCCATCCATTAACTAGATTTACAGAGGAAATCCGTAGTATCTTTCTGCAGATGGGCTTTACAGAGATAGAAGGAGATTATGTCGAATCAGCATTCTGGAATATGGATGCTTTGTTTATTCCTCAAGATCATCCCGCTCGGGAATTACAAGATACTTTTTATTTGTCAGAGCCAGCTTCTTTTGTGATTAATGAAAAAGAGATCTTAGATTCTGTAAAAGAGATTCATGAAAATGGAGGCAGTACAGGTTCTAAAGGATGGGGTGCAGATTGGAGTAAAGAGACTGCACAGCAGGCACTTCTTAGAACACACACAACAGTAGGTACAATTCGTTATTTAGCAGATAATCCTAAACCTCCAGCAAGAGTTTTCAGTGTAGGAAGAGTTTTTAGAAGAGAGGCATTAGATTCTACACACTTGCCTGAATTTACACAAGTTGAAGGAATTATTGTTGAGCCTGAGGCTAATTTTGGAATGTTAATTGGAGTACTGAAAGAATTTTATAGAAGAATGGGTTTTAATGATGTAAGAGTTCGTCCAGCTTATTTCCCTTATACAGAACCATCTCTTGAAATTGAAGTTAAGTTTGGAGATAAGTGGCTTGAATTAGGTGGAGCAGGAATATTTAGACCTGAAGTCACAGCGCCTTTTGGTATCGATTGTCCAGTTCTTGCATGGGGCTTAGGATTAGAAAGACTAGCAATGTTACGTCTGGATATAAAGGATATAAGAATGCTTTACCAGAGTGACTTAAAATGGCTAAAAGAAACGCTTTAGTCTATACTGATACTAACTTTCTTAATTACTATATTTTCTCCTCTTTGAATGAAAGTTACATAACATTCGCCTGGAACAAGAGCTAACTCTTCTTCTACCCATTTAGGTAAATATATTCTCCTGTTAATATCATATTTTTTTACATCTGTTATCGGCATACTCATATTTTTCCACGAAGTAAGCACTCTAAAAGGGTTTTGGACATTTAGGGTACAAAGGTGTTAATTTTATCATCCCCATTTACTAATGATATACATGAGTACAATACGTATTGCGGTGACCGGTGCTGCAGGACAAATAGGATACAGTTTACTTCCCAGGATTGCTGCAGGAGAAATGTTTGGTCCCGATGCAAAAATATCATTACAGCTTTTGGAAATTCCACCAGCATTAGAAGCATTAAAAGGTGTAGCAATGGAACTCGATGATTGCGCTTTTCCTTTACTCGAAGAGATAATAGTAACATCAGATTCTGAGGAAGCTTTCAATGATGCAAATCTTTGTCTTTTAGTTGGCAGTAAGCCAAGAGGCCCAGGGATGGAGCGTTCAGATTTGTTAAAAGATAATGGAAGAATTTTTGTTGGTCAAGGTAAAGCAATTGCAGAGAATGCAGCAGATAATTGCAGAGTAGTAGTGGTTGGAAATCCATGTAATACAAATTGCATGATTGCAGCTTCTCAGTCAGATCGTTTTGATAATAGTAGATTTACAGCAATGACTAGATTAGATCAGAATAGAGCCGTATCTATGATAGCTAAAAAAGCAGATGTAGTTATTGAAGAGGTAAAAGGTCTTGCCATATTCGGTAATCATAGCCCTACTATGTTTCCGGACTATTCGAATGCATTAATTTCAGGTAAATCAGCAGGTGCAGTAATTGATGACGATAAATGGTTGAAGACTGAATATATACCAGGAGTAGGAAAAAGAGGTGCAGCAATTATCAAGGCTAGGGGTCTTTCCAGTGCAGCTTCCGCAGCAAACGCATTGATTAATCATGTACAAAGTTTGTATACTGTAAGTGACGAGATACACTCAATAGTAGTTTGCAGTCAAGGTCAGTATGGTTTTGCAGATGGTGTTTGGGCAGGTATGCCAGTACGTACGGTATCTCCAGGTACATATGAAGTAGTTGAAAATTATGAACATGATGACTTTGCAAAAAAAGCTTTATCTAAAACGAATGATGAATTAGTTTCTGAGAGAGAATTAGTTTCCGAATATCTTTAATCAGGGCCAGCTTTTGAATAATTTCCAAAGCTTTCGTATTTGACAAAGTTATTCTTGAAGAGTGTTATCAATTCATTGGCTTTATTATCATAGGCTTTCTTATCATTCCATGTATTTCTTGGGTTTAATATTTGTGAATCAACACCAGGTACTTCTTCAGGAACTAAAATTTTAAAATTTGGGTCTGGAATAAAGCTAGTTTTTTCTAATTCATCATCTAGAATTGCAGTTAACATTCTTCTAGTTATAGGCAAATCAATTCTTTCGCCAGTACCATACGCACCTCCGCTCCATCCTGTATTTACCAACCATGCCTGAGCGTTATGTTTCTTTAATTTTTGACCCAAAAGTTCAGCGTATGTCGTAGGAAATTGAGGCATAAAGGGTGCTCCAAAACATGTTGAAAAAGTGGCTACAGGTTCAGTTATTCCCCTTTCGGTCCCAGCCACTTTAGCAGTATAGCCGCTTAAGAAATGATACATTGCCATTTCAGGAGTTAGCTTTGAAATAGGTGGTAAAACTCCAAATGCGTCACATGTAAGGAAAATCACATTTTGTGGATGTCCTCCTTGTTCAGTAGACTCTATATTTCCAATATGATCAATAGGATATGATACTCGTGTATTCTCAGTTATGCTTCCATCATTATAATCAACAACACCGTTATCATCAGTTATAACATTTTCAAGTAAAGCTCCAGGTTTGATTGCATTGAAAATATCAGGTTCTTTAGAAGGATCTAATTTTATTGTCTTTGCATAACATCCTCCTTCAAAATTAAAAATTCCATTATCAGACCATCCATGTTCGTCATCACCTATTAATCTTCTATTAGGGTCGGTTGAAAGAGTTGTTTTTCCGGTTCCGCTGAGTCCAAAGAATAATGCAGAATCTTCACTTTTACCAATATTAGCTGAACAGTGCATAGGCATTACGCCTTTTAATGGCAGATAAAAATTTAAAGCCGAGAATATCGATTTTTTAATTTCGCCACCATATTCCGTACCACCAATTATAGCCATTTTTTTCTTTAAATTAAGTACAATGAAGACTTTTGAATTTAATCCTAATTCTTTCCAATTCTCAATATTAGTAGATGATGCATTAAGTATAGTAAACTCAGGTTCAAAGTTTTCTAATTCATTTTCAGTGGGTCTAATAAACATGTTATGAGAGAAATGGCCTTGCCATGCCATCATTGTAATAACTCTTAGTGGTAATCTATATCTTTCATCAGCCCCCGCGTATCCATCAAAAACAAATAAATCTTTTTGATTCATTTCTTTTTTAACAGCTTTTTCTAATATTTCGAATGATTCTTCACTCAAAGGTAGATTTACATTTCCCCAGTCTATTAATTCCTCAGTTTCCTTGTCTTTAACAATAAATCTGTCGTTTGGAGATCTGCCAGTATAGATTCCAGTGTTCACGATAACAGTTCCATTGGAAGACAATCTACCTTCCCCCCTGTCTAATTCTTCATTTCTCCATTCATCTTGTGTAAGATTAGATTTGACAGATGAAGGTTTTATTCCTATCAACTCTAGCTGCTGAAGCATACTACTTCGCACACGATATTGTATTTATAATTGAGGGGAGGTCGCCTTTGTTCAAAATACTTAAAAACACCTATTTTTTATCATAAAAACTTTGACTCTAAGTCTTATTTGGGCCTTTCTAATGGCTCTAATGTAGAAAATGGTTTGTAACGTTAAACCTCATGTGAAAAAGACCTCATCTGGGCCGGTGGTCTAGGGGTTATGACGTCGCCCTTACAAGGCGAAGATCGGCGGTTCGATTCCGCCCCGGCCCACCATTCTCGTCGTAAGCAGAAAATGCTAGGTCAAAATTTCCTGATAGATTCGAATATATCTAAAAAAATAGTTGATTTAGCAGAAATAAGTGAGGGTGAAAAAATATTAGAGATAGGACCTGGGAGGGGTGCACTAACAGAATTATTATTTTCAAAAGGAGATCTAATCGCTGTAGAGAAAGATAAATGGCTTGCAGTTGTTTTAAAACAAAAATTTAGGGAAAGTGCAGAAATAATAGAAGACGATATTTTGACTTGGGATGTGCCTCCTATAGATGTGATTGTAGCAAACTTGCCATATTCAATATCATCCCCAATCTTGTTTAGATTGTTCAATTATGAATGGAATCGGGCCATTTTGATGTTTCAGGAAGAATTTGCAAATAGATTAGTTGCAAAACCAGGGTCTAAGATATACGGCCGTCTATCAGTAATGGCTAATCACTTTGCATCTACAAAAAAATTATTTAAGGTCTCTAAGACTGCATTTCAGCCTCAACCTAAGATTCATTCACAAGTAGTAAAATTAGTGCGTAGAGAACCGGATTATGACTTAGATGATTTTGATACCTTTGAAAAAGTAGTGCGTTCCATATTTACACATCGAAGAAAGAAAATACGGAATTGCATAAGGTTAACATTTCCAGAAATTGATGTTCAAAATCTAAAATATATGGATTTAAGAGCTGAAAATCTCAATCCTTCTGAGATTGCTGAACTTTCAAATTTAATTTTTGCCCTTAAATCAGAATAATTTTTTCAATAGTAACATATCAGTAAGACTAGCCTTAACTTTCAACTCACCAGTCATATACGCTTTTATTGGAGACATTTCTTTGTTTATAAGTGAGATTAAAACATCAGATGTTGCAGTCACTACAAGATCTTTACTAGTATCTTCAGATTCTTCGAACATTTCTAAATGCATATCTTTTAAATTTGTTGTATAATTATTACCATCTGATACCGATATACAGATACTTCTCTCTTTACCTTCAATTACTCCTGAAAATTTAGGTTCGTCTTTTATCCGACCATTAAATTCAGATACTTTTTGTTCTAATATTTGTTTGATATTACTCATTTAGTCACCGAAATCGCTAAGCTTTTTTACAGGTCTAATCCGTTCAATAGTTTTCCAACTTTTCCTAGTACCTGCAGGCCACTCTGAATTATCATGAAAGTAGCTCTTCAAAAACTTAATTGTTCTTTCATCAGAAGGATAACCACTACCAAAATCACCGATTTCATTCTTAAGTTTCTCAATTTCAAGTTCTCTAGTTTCCTTAGCAATTATGGAGGCTGCAGCTACAACTGGAATTTTACTATCAGCTTTATGCATAGATATAACATCAGTATCATTTTCATTGGTTAAGTTATTTTTTATTTCTCTTCCGAACCTTTCTTCATTTACATCTGCAGCATCAACATATGCAATGTTTGGGTTTAATTTTATAATAACTTTTTCAAAAGCTTTTCGGTTTAGCAAGTTGAGCTTGTTATTTTTCCTATATTCATCAATTACTTCAGGTTCTATAATTTCAATGGCATATCTATAATTGGTTTTTATCAATTCAAATAGCGACTTTCTTCTTCTGGGAGTAAGTAATTTTGAATCTTTGAAACCTAATCCTTCAATCATTTTAGCATTTTCTATTGAAACTGCTGCAACAACCATAGGTCCCATTACAGGCCCTTTTCCAGCCTCATCAACGCCACATATCATGCTTCTAATACCAAATTAGCCCATTTTCTGGCCATGAAGTATACTGCAGCTTTCTCAGGAACTTCAACAACAGTACCTGGCATTAACTTTGCAATATTCCCCATAGATACTGGATGTCCAACAATCGATCTTATTTTAATCAGCTTCTCACCAAATACTACCGCACTAATGAGAGGGTCGAAATTTTCTAAATCTTTTGATGTAATTGTAGTTACTCTTAACCCCGATCCACCATGAAGTGATCCAGGTAATCGAATTAGCCTATGAACATCTCCAGTAACAGGTTCATCGGGAAATATAGCTGCTTCTTTAACTGCAATTCGGACTAAGTTCTTTTGTTGTCCTTTTGACAAAGAGTTAAAAACATCTTCATTTCTTTCCTTAAGATTAATATTTGATTTTCCGAGTTTTATTTCTTTTACTTTATCTTCTAATTCTTTGCCCTTATACAATCTAAGATTATCAAGCATATTGTTGATTTTTCTTGATATTATTCCACTCCATCCCTTTGCGTTTATTGGGGGTAATTTCTTTATTCCAAGATTTTTCCTTTCGATACCTTTTCCTCTAATTGCATACTCTTTTGTATATCCAGCATCAATTAAAATATTTTCTAGATTTAGCCCTTTTCCAGTCATGTAGTCTGAAAGTTCTCTTCTAGCTCCAGAGGGAAGAGAAAGCACAGAAGGCGTTCTAACATGAACATGGTACCCTCTTCCTCCACTGAATGTAATAAGTAAATCTTTTTCATCTAAACCAAAATCACCAAGTAGAACATCATGTACAAGTCTAAATGTTTGTTCTCGAATGTATTCCATCAACTTTGAAAAGGTTATTTTCCCTTTCTTAACCTCTTCCATCTCAGGTAGATGGTCGGCATCCAAATCAAAGATTAAATCAGCACCTTGCCACTTTTTCTCAACCATTGCTTTACTCCCAGGTTCTTCATAATAAGCAACTGAATGATATGAATGGGCCGGAGATACTTTTTTCAAATAATTTTTAAGTTCAGCCATAGTACTAAATTTTACGTGCCTATTCATCACTCCACCTCCCCAATTTAGAAATCCCCATTCTCTGGCAGTGAACCGAGGAGGCAGTGTAATTATTGCGGAGTTATAATATTCTCTAAATTTATCCTGTAAAAAATCTTTGGTTTTAATAGGTTCAATTTCTTTAAGTAAACTCATTCAACGCTTCCTCCCACTTTGATTTAGCTCTGAAGATTCCCTGACTAAACCAACCATTTCTCAATCTTTGAGTGAAGGTATATTCCCAAGGTTTTCGTGGTAATGATAAAGCGAATTCTTTCAAAAGCTCATTCTTTACACTTTCGTTATCGCCTCTTATTTCGATATATGTCACATTGCCTGAACTAGGATTTTCTTCCCAAATATCAGCTTCTAATTCAGACTCTTCGATGATATATCTGTGAACCATAGCTGTTCTTTCGTGAGCAATTACAAAGGAAACTTTAGTATAAGTTTTGCTACTAGTTGATCTTTTGTAGCTGTAGCCTTTTTGTTCTAATATTTTTCTAAAAGAAGCAGCAGTAGTTCTAGATTCAAAGCATACTGGCAATCTTACCAATGAATTTCTCCACCAATAACCGGATATCCTAATTCAAATTTCTCAATGGTGAATGGGTGTATTTCACCATATTTAAGCAACACTTTACCGTTACCAATTTCAATACCTCTACCAGGAATAAAAATGGGATCATCGCATTCTTTAGAATCGCCAGATATTCGAAGTCTTAGAGCAATACTTTCAGAAATAGTTCGAGATTGGGAAAATGTATTTTTACTTGCAATTTGCATCCATGCAAGTGATTGTAGATTTGTGTGCATTTTAACAATTTGTCCTATTTCAAAGACCCTTTGTGGCAATTCACGATGCTTATTATTTTTCAGCAATTCGAGTAAATTTGGCAGTATGCTTGATCTTAGTATGTGGTAATCTTCAGTAACAGGGTTTGCTACTTCAGTTTCATTATCACTTTCTCTTTGAGTATATTCATGAAGCATTTTTTTAGAGGTTAGTGTAAGAGTAACTACTTCTTGAAATCCTAACCCTAGCATTATTTCTCTGCAATTCGCTTCGCGTTTCCTTGATTCTAGAGATTTACCAAAGAGTGTTTCTTTTGGTAATGATTCAGGAAATTCATCATATCCTATTCCAATAGATACTTCTTCAAGTAAATCGATAGGATGTAGAATGTCAGCCCTATAGGCCGGAACTTTCACCCTCCAAGTTTCCCCACTTAGTTCAGGTTCCATACCACATTTTCTAAATGCTTTAAATATGACAAATTGTCCAGGATCAAATCCTAACAATTTTACAAGATATTTATTTTCAATTTCATGCACAGTTGGCTCCATTGATGGGACAACTTTGTTCTCAGATGGAAACTTCACTTCGATTTGTTCTATTACGCCTCCTCTCTCTACTAAAGCTGCAGCTACGATTTTGAGACATGAGTCTACAGCATTATCATCGAGGCCCGTAACATCAATCAATACATCAGTAGTATCCTCAGTTATAGTTGTTAAAGCTCCATTAATTATAGGTGGCAGTGATGCTACTTCATCATTTGAATCTTTGATAATAGGATATTTATTGAATTCAGATAGTAAATGAGCATATTCAACACCTTTTGGATGTTCCTCTAATATTTCTTGAGGAGTCATTTCGTAGTCTTTCTGTAAAGGAACAAATGCAGGCTCATGTGGGGAACAAGTATCATAACTAAATGGCCCTTCTAATTTAGATAAGTCATGAATGCCAATAGATACTTTCTTTCTCTTCCTACCCAGAGTTACATGTAGTTTTTCTTGTAGTTCCATTAGACACTTTATTGCTACATTATCAAGTGTAAGACCCCTTACAACTCCACCAGAGATGGAAGGTCGAATTTCCAATACTTCTTCAGAAACAAATATTTGAGTTGTTGGAGGTTTTACTTCATATTCAACTAAACCTAATTTTTGTTCAGTAAATGCCCGTAAAGCTCGTGCAACTCCCTCAGTTGAAAGTAAATCAGGCCTATCTGGAAAAAACTCGACAATTGCTTCTAAATCATTAATTTCATCTGGATCAGCCCCTATTTTGGGAATAATATTCGCAAAATCAGTTGGAGACAACCTATCTTTTAGCATTCGATTTAAATCTTCTAGGACTATGTTAATGACTGGCATTCTGGAATCCTATCGTGAAGGTGTTATAAGGAAATGTGTCCAAATCTTCTTCAAAACTACTTGTTACGCCTTCTCTCACGCTTACGACGGCGCATTTTCTTCTTACGCCATTTCCAACGTTGTTTTCCGGCTTTTTTCCATACTCGAGAGCTTCTCTTCATATTATTAGGATGGTCGCACTCGCCCACTGTATTTAAAATGCGACCTACTCTGAATCAACAAATAAATTCCCGCTTTCCACTCTTCTTTTTGCATTTATAATTAGATTCCCCAGTTCATTATTGTCCTCCGTTTTGAAGATAATCCGTACTTTTTTAAGAGAAATACTGTAATTGCATTTAATGCATTTTTTTGTTTTAAATTGCAAATCGATTCCAGTTACAAATCTGCACTTCGGGCAACATATAACACCATACATACAAAAATTATACAAACTTGACGTTAATTAATATTGCGGGAAGTATTATTTGGACATACCTATTCAACGACTTTATGTCATATCCTGAATTTCCAAATCATGGCGATTTTACGCAAATAGGCAAAATTCTTGCGGGTGAATGCGACGGAGAAGTGTTAGTTAGGGGTTGGATTTATCGCACACGTTCATCAGGAAAATTGGCATTTATTGTATTAAGAGATTCTACAGGTAGTATTCAAACTACGGTGTCCAAGCAAAATGTTAGTGAAGATTCGTTTGCAAATGCCAGAAAGGCGTTAATTGAGTCTTCAATAATAGTTAAGGGCACTCCAGCAAAAGATGATAGAGCGCCTGGTGGCTGGGAAATAAGGGCTACAGATTTTCAAGTGTTTCATTTCGCAGATACCTTTCCAATAACCAAGGATCAAAGTGATGAACATTTATTGAATAACAGACATTTATGGCTTCGAAGTCAGAAAATGGTAGCGTCTTTGAAAATCAGGTCAACAGTTTTCAAAGCCTTTAGAGATTATTGGACAGATAATAAATTCACGGAGATTCAATCTCCAAGTTTTACAACATCGGCTTGTGAGGGTGGTTCCACACTTTTCAATGTATATTATGATGATGACAAGGAAAAAACAGGTCAAAAATTTTATGCACATTTAAGCCAATCTTGGCAATTGTATGCTGAAGCTACTATGTTTGGATTAGAGAATATTTTTACATTAGCGCCTTCATTTCGTGCTGAGAAGTCGAGAACACGCAGACATTTGACAGAGTTTTGGCATGCAGAAGTTGAATCAGCTTGGTTACATAATCATCAAATGATGGAATTGGAAGAAGGTATGATTATGCATATTATTAATTCAGTATTATCTTCTAATCGAAAAGAGCTGGAGATATTGGGCAGAGATATCACAGTTTTAGAAAATATTAAGGCACCATTTGAGAGGATGACTTATGAAGCTGTTCTTAAGAAATTAAATTCAATGGGATTTGATTTGTCTTGGGGAGATGACTTTGGATATAAAGAGGAAAAAGCACTAACTCAGGACTTAAAGTCTCCAATGTATATTACAAACTTCCCTCGTGAAAAAGGATTTTATCATAGGCCCGATCCTAATGATTCTAGATCATTGGTTTGCCATGACCTTTTGGCCCCGGAAGGTTATGGAGAGATTATAGGTGGAGGTGAAAGAGTTTGGTCTCCAGAAGAGCTAACTGAAAGAATCAGAGAAGAAGGTTTAGAACCCGAATCATATGGTTGGTATTTAGATATTCGAAAATTCGGCAGTGTGCCTCACTCAGGTTTTGGACTTGGTATAGATAGAACTGTAAGTTGGATATGCGGTTCTGATCATATTAAGCATGTAATTCCTTTCCCACGTACTATGCGTAGAACAACGCCTTAATTTTAGTTTAAGTCTTTAGCTTGCTTAACCCAATTGTCCCTTTTAATTCTTCCAGGGAAAAATTCAATGGCTTCGTTGACTTGATCTTCGAGTTCAGGCGTCATGTTTGAAATTTGTTTGTATGTGTATATTCCCAACGCGTTAAGCTTCTGTTCTAAGAACGGTCCAATACCCTTTATAGTTTTCAAATCGTCTTTGTCTTCCTCACTTGCTTTGCCTAGTGTCTCAAAGTCAATGCTACTTTTTTTTTCAGCAATTCTGGCTAAATCATCGCCTTTGCTCTTACTCTTCTTCTTATTAGCTTTTCTTGGTTTCTTATCTTCAGAATCAGGTATTCCATCGCCATCAATATCTCCTTTGCCATCTTCTTCCATTGGGCCTTTGACTTTTTCATCTATTGGGCCAGTTCCTCCAAAGGTTTCTAATGATCTTGCAACTCTTTTTCTTACGTATGGTTTAGAATCATCCATATTGCTAACAAGAGCATCGCGTGCATCACTTGACCCTGCAAACCTCCCTAATCCTTTAGCAGCTTGCCATCTAACATACATATCCTCATCATTCATACAATTAATGAGATAAGGTAAAACAGCCATTCTTCCAGTTCTACCCATTGCATCAGTTGCAACTCTTCTAGCAAAAACATCTCCATCTTTCAGTAAATCATTAACGAGAGGTTCAAGTCCCAATTCTGACATGTCTTGAAATAGTTCAATAGCTCCTTTATTAACAAAAGAGGTATTGCTTCCAGCTTTATTATCTCCATGTTCGCTTATCACTTCAACAAGTGCGTTTGAAATAGAAACCTCACTTGTAGGTAACATTGCTTTTAGTGTCATTAATGCTTCATTGCGTGTTCCGAAATTTTCATCTCCTAAATCTTCGACTAGATTTTGAATCCTGTTTGATGAACTTCCGCTAAAATTAGAATCACTTTCCATTTTAATCAAACCTTTATCTACTTAGAGTATTTAATATTTAAACATCTGTATGGCTATGTATGTCTCCCCTAATTATTTCGCATAGAGGAAAGGTTGATTTGGTTAGTCCTGAGAATGTTTTAATAGGAATTCAAGAGGCGATTAAGTTAGGGGTAGATATGATTGAATTCGATGTTAGAAGTACAAAAGACGGACGTTTAGTTTGTCATCACGATGCAACAGTAGACAATAGAATGATTTCAGATTTAACTTATGATGTTTTGAAAAATTTAAAGAAATCAATATGTAAAATTGAGGAAGTTATTGATATTTGTAAAGATAAAGTAGGAGTAAACCTAGAAATTAAAGAGAAAGGATTTGAAGATAAAATAGTTAATCTACTAACGTCTACTTTTAGTTATGATAAAATATTTGTAACTTCTTTTTTACCCTCAGTTGTTAGAAAAGTTAAGACTTTAGATTCTAAAATCACTGCAGGTTTATTGATAGGAGACTCGATTAATTATCGAGTTTTTTACAGAATACTCAAAGAATCTATATTTATGACGGAATTTCATTATTCGAAAGCAGATTTCATATCTCCATTTTATAAAATATACGAAATGGGTTTAATGAAACGATTCGAAAATTTAGGAATACCCATACAACTTTGGACGGTTAATGATTTATTTCTTTTAAAAGATTTAATAAACAGTGATATCCAGTCTGTAGTAACAGATGTACCTAGAAAGCTTTTCCAGGCTCATCCAAATTTAAAAGATGTTTGATTTAGAAGAAATAAAGAGATATGCTCCATTCTGTGTTTCCTGTTTAGGCCGTTCAGTTGGACTAGTAGGTTTTGGTTTAGATAATCGCGAGAGGGGCCTTGAAATGATCAATCTCATTGACATCTCTAATAATTCAAATATCGAAAATGAAATGATATGTGATTCAGATGATTGTAATATTTGTGATGGTTTGATTGGTGAAATTGATAATTTTATTGATTTGTCTTGTGAATCTATTTCAGATTATTCTCTAGACACTTTCAAAATAGGGACTGTAGTGGATAAGGAGATTATTAAAATTGAAAGCGAATTTGCAGCTATTTTTGGAACTAATTTATTTGAGAGTATTAAATCGCAGTTGAATAGGGAGATAGGTATTGGAGTTTATCAGAAACTTAACCTATCAGCAAGACTTGATAGGCCCGATTCTACGATAATTATAGATACTAGATATGATACTGTAAATTTAGAAATAAAGTCTATATTTATTGAAGGTAAATATAATAAATTTGATAGAACAATACCTCAAACATATTGGCCATGCAGGAAATGTAAAGGAAGAGGGTGTAAGAGTTGTAATGGTTCAGGTTTGCTTTATCCCGATTCAGTTCAATCACTTGTTGCTGAACCTTTTATGAAAGTTACAAATTCTACTGAAAATTTGTTTCATGGAATGGGTCGTGAGGATATTGACGCAGCAATGCTAGGTTTTGGCAGGCCTTTTGTTTTAGAATTACGTATGCCTAAAAATCGAAAGATTGACTTAGGATATATGAAAAAAGAGATTAATGCTGTAAATGAAGGCCGCATACGAGTTAGAGATTTGGAAATTGTACCCAGAGCAAGAGTTGCGGAACTTAAGAATACTGTTTGTGACAAGTCATATCGTGTAGATGTGTCTATTCCAGAGGGTTTGACTATAGAAAGCCTTAAGAACGGGGCGCAGCGGTTGAAGGAGAAGCTTGTCAAGCAGCGGACACCGACACGTGTAGCGCACCGTAGAGCAGATTTGATACGCCCACGCATTGTGCAATCGGTAAATATTTTATCCTTTAATCAAGGTATGGTCGAGTTAGAAATCAGAGCTCAGCACGGGACCTACATACGTGAACTTGTCAGTGGAGACATGGGGCGTACAGTTCCTAGTTTTTCCTCTCTGGTTGATGGAGCTTGTAAGGTAGAGGTTTTGGATGTCCTTAATCTTCACCTTGAAAACGAAGAGGAAACAAAATGACCAAAAGATCACAAGGATTAAGGAGTGGTTCGCGCCACAAGCTATCACGCTCTTTCAAGGAGAAAGGACTTTCTCCAATTACACGTTCGTTACAGACTTTTGATGTAGGTGACACTGTTAATGTAGTAATAGATTCCTCATATCAAAAAGGGCAACCTCACCACAGATTTCATGGATTGACAGGGAAAGTAACTGGTAATCAAGGTAAGGCTTATGTGGTGTCAACACGTGTTGGTAATATGCTCAAAGAGTTAATAGTAAGGCCAGAGCATCTTAGGAAATCTAAATAGGAAGATAATATGGACGTAGAAAAACAACCAGAACCAGTACCTTTAGGTGTAGCAAAAGAATTACTTGAAAAAGAGTTAAGCGTAAGAGAAAATCGTTTGAGATGTGTAGATTGTGGTAATTTTCAGGCAGTTCCTGAGGTTGAACCTGAAAAGGAAAAATCGGATGAGGAAGAAGAATCTGATGAATATACTGGACCAATCTGTGAAAAATGTGGTTCACAAAGATTAATTTTAATCGAGCAAATTCAATATGAACATAAATTAGCTTTAGATCATGTTCGTCTAATCACCCAGGCAACAACTGAGCAGGCAAGTCAAATAATGGAAAAAGTAATAGAGTTAGAACATGTTAATGATTATTATGCCGCTAAGATTGCAGACGTATTGCCTATGCATGCGGACGCAGTCCGTTCAATATTTGCTAGAGAACGTTTCTCTCTTGGCCATGATGAAATAGATACTATAGTATCAGCTGTCAAGGAGATTATGGGGGTATGATTTATGGAAGATTATGCCTACGTACTTGATGTATTACCTGAAGGACGACCTGATAGTAAAAGACGATTTCGAAGAGAACCTTTAGTTTATGGTTTAGGTATTGAAGAGTTTAAAATATTTGACATGCAACCAGTTGCAGACGCAGCTATCAATATTGGTGACAAGTGTTACATTGGAAAAGAGACTGAAGAAAGAACACAGATAGATCATGTCAGAGCCCGAGTCAATTATTCAGATTTGACACACACTGCACAAAGTGAATTAAGTTTTGTTTTGGATGAAATTGTAAAGGAGAATGAAGAAAAGTTTATACAATTTTATAATCATGCAGGCCCAATTTCAAGGAGATATCATTCTTTAGAATTAATTCCTGGATTGGGTAAGAAAACCATGAACCTTATTGTCCGTAATAGGCCATATAAGACATTTAAAGAAATGGAAGAGAAAATTTCTAGTTTTAGGAATCCTGAAAAATATTTATCTCAACGAATAGAGAATGAGATTCGAGAAACTGATCAAAAATATAGATTGTTTGTGAAGTAATTATACCGGGTAAGTGTACTGTATTGCTCCAGCAATTCTGGCTCTAACATCAGCATTGCCTGATAGAGAAATCTCCATCGTCCAGTTTCCACTACTTCCAGCTACAGTTCCCATTATGTGTTGGTTTGTACCTGGACTGAACGTTTCAACTAAAACTTCAGTACCTTCATGATCTCTTAAGATTAATTCACCACTTCCCGAGCTTCCAATATCAGCTTCTAAATAATATACAATATAATTCCAAGGACCATATCTCTCATGTCCGCCATTGGCAAATTGAGTATCATAAACTCCAAAATCGGGGCCAATGAATTCTTCATCAAAAAGATCACCACCTCTACAAAAGTAAGAATTGCCACTGTATCCACTTCCATAGTTTGCAAGATTCATAATTAACACTAGTTCACCGTTAGAATTAGTATATTCTAAACTATCAATCCACCTTGCATTCGTATTGTATGTATATTTGATAAAAGCTCCACTGTCTGAGTTAGCATTAATTTCAGCACTTGTTTCAGTAATATCAATTACACTTGTTTTAAAATTTTCATCATATAATCCAAATTCCCAACTTTTGTCTTGTTCTAAAGGAAAATTTACTATTTGTTGAGGAATATTATTTTCATATATTGAAAAATCAGACATTTGAACTCTACCAAGAGCAGGATTGTAATTCAAAACAGCGTGTCGCTTTGCATCATCAAGATTTCCAGCTCCAATATAATAGTCTGAATAGTCATTATCTATTGAAACGACCATTGTAGTTGAAAATTGTTTATCATCTATTGTTATGGAGTATTCCCAAAAGTCTCCTTTTGCCCAAATTGGAGAATACAAGGCTAGTTTATCTTTTTCACTTCCAAAAATGCTATTTTCTAAACATCCACTACTAAGTGTAGTTAGTAAAATTAAAATTGTGGTAGTGGTAAATGTTTGTTTCATTATAGTACGATTAAAAGCCACATAATTATAATTCACTATATCCTTCTAATTGGAAATATCTTCTTGCTTCAGCTACAGTGTAGAACGATCCAGTAATTAGAGTATTCTCATTTTTTACAGACAAGATGGCTTCAGTTACGTTTCCAAAAGTTTTACATTTAAGTTTTAGACTCTTACAAATATTGAAAATATGTTTAGCACTAGCACTTCTTTCGCTATTTAATTCGCATGCTAGTATGGTGCAATCTTTATGAAGTTTGGAAATAAACTTTTCAATTGCTTTGTCTTCTAGCATCCCTAAGATTACGATATCATATTTTTCGTTCAGACTCAGTAAATAAGAGATGGCTTCTTCATTATGTGCCGTATCTAATGTGAAATTTAAGTGAACTTCTTTTCTTCCTGGGATTTTTACAAGGCTTGGTTTTAGATTCAAATTTAGACACTTAGTACATATTTCAATCCACTCCTTAACAGAAGATCCTTCATGAAATTCTTTTGATTTAGGTATATATTTATGGTATTTATTATTCCATCCTGTAATCACTATACTTTTTTCACTTACAATTTTCGCCTTTGTAGTTGCAATTTCACTTAAAGTATTTCCTAAATACTCAGTATGATCTAGCCCTAACGTAGTTAGTATGGCAATTTCAGCATCAGCAACATTTACAGCATCCCATTCTCCTCCAAGTCCAATTTCCATAACTGCATAATCTACTTTCTCAGTATGAAAATAGAGATAAGCTAATGCAGTTAGTATCTCGAAATATGTCACTTTAAGATTATTTTGTATACATATTAGCTTTAATTTCAATAGTAAGTCACTAAATGTATTTCTGTCAATTAGATTTCCGTTTATTCTTATTCTTTCTCTTACACTATGTAAGTGTGGTGAAGTAAAACATCCAACTTTTGTACCAGTTTGCATAAGTGTGTTACTAAGGTTGTAACTGGTGCTACCTTTTGCATTTGTTCCACCTATCATTATTATTCTTAATTTATTATGAGGATTTCCAACCAGCTTCATCAATTGTCTAATCCGTTCCAAACCAGGTACAATCTTATTTTGATTTAGCTCATGGAGCCAGTTTAGAGCTTTATTGTACTTATCTGTATCCTGCATTACTCAATAGATTCCCATTCCACAGTGTCTGGAGTAACAATTCCTTGATCATTTAAAATGCCTCTAAAATTATCTGGAGAAACTCCTGCAATTTCAGCTCCTTTTGTTAATGTAGCTTTGCCTTTCTTATATATTTCAACTGCAGACGCGTATCTCAAGTGATTCTTCTTTTCAATCATAAATCTAAGGGACTCTTTAACTACATCAGACCTACTGCTGAAGTGGCCTGAATCGACGAGAGCTTCAATTTGCATGACTAATATTGGGGGCAATGAATAGGAGTTACTCATATAATAACTATTATCAACTATTATTAATAATTATTCACTAAGCTTTATATGCTACTTTCTAGTGAAAAAGATTGATAAGTATGGATACTAATCTAAAAAAATGGCTTGTTAGATCGTTGGCATTTGCGTTAATCTGTTTTGGATTCCTTGTGGTTTCAGGATCTGCAGACGCTGGCTACAGTCACAAAATGTCTGTCACTCCAACTCAACAGGAAGGAGAACCAGATGAGCAATTGCAATATACAATTACGATTGAAAATGAGGGTGAAGATGATACTTACAATCTAAGCGTTACTGATTCTTCAATTCCTGCAGGGTTTACAGCATTTATCATTCCAGCTCAGTTGACCATTGATGAAGATGAATCTGCAACAGCTACTCTTTTTGTAAAAATAGGGAATAGAACGAATTCTAATGCTGAAGGAGGAGATACTCATACTATTTCTTTCAAATCAGAGTCTGTGCAAGCAACTGGTGAGACTAAGACAGCATTAGCTAGTCTTACTGTTAAGAGCATTTATGGAACAACAATCACAGCAATAACTGGAGAGCAAAATGTTGAACCAAATAAGAATGTTAAGTTTGCAATGAGTGTTAAAAATACTGACGGAAACACGGATGACAGTGTTACAATTTCCTATAGTGCAAATGGTATCGATGATTGGGATGTCAATCCGCAGCCTTCAACTATGACTTTATCAGTTGATGGAACTGGTTTTTTCAATCTTTCAGTTACGCCTGACATTGCAGCTACTGCAGGTTTGAAGAGTATTACAGTACTTGCAACATCAGAAGATGGTGAAACCGTATCTTCAACTTCGGTTACAGTTAAAGTTATACAACTTCCAGCACTTCAAGTCGATAAATCAGGATCAAGTTCCAGGGACGTAGAAGCTGGTAAAAGAGTATACTATTCTTTTTCAGTTACTAACAAAGGTAATGCGGTAGACACTTTTGATTTAGCAGTTGATGATTCAAGTTTACCTGCAGGTTGGGATGCTTCTCTTGATCAGGACACTATCAGTAACCTTGGAGTTAATGAAAAGATTAATTTAACAGATGTACTTGTTGTCAAAGCACCAAATGATGCAGCTGCAGAAGAAGAAGTCAGTATTGTTGTCACAATTTCTTCAGAGTTTAACTCTTCGATAAATTCAACATATACCTCAAGAAGTACTGTATTACAAAAATATGATCCTAAAGTTTCAATTGTAGGTCTTGACACGCTATCTGCAAAACCAGAAGAACAGGTCAATTTTACAATAAAAATAGAAAATTTAGGTAATGGGGAAGATGATATTGATTTAGAATTAATTGGAGGTAATTCAAGTTGGGGTCAGTTAGGAGATTCTAGTTTTACTCTTGATGCAAATGAAAATGATACAACAACACTTCGAGTTACTCCACCTAAGGATACCGAAGCTAAAAATGGTTACATTTTAACTATTAAGGGAACGTCAGAAGATGGTACAACAATAACTACGCGAAATATTTTCGTTAATGTACTTCAAACTTATGAAGTCTCAGTCCAAGTGTCTGGAGACAGCTCTAAGAAGGGAGATCCAGGTGACGAGTTAGTTTTTGAAATTACAGTTAAAAATAAAGGTAATGGCGAAGATACGGTTTCACTATCTCTTGAGGGCGGAAAGTCCTCATGGGGTTCAATAGTAGATGAAGTTGAATTGGTAAGTGGTGAAACAAAAACAGTTAATTTAACCGTTAATATTGATGATGATGCTACTGTTGGCGATAATGATATTATTGTTAATGGAACTTCTGAAGATAATCCTTCAGCTTTTGATACAGGAACTGTCAAAGTTTCAGTTAACAAGCAGTTTAAGGTTGATGTAGTGGTTTCATCTAAAAGTGGGGATCCTGGTTCTACTGTTGCATATGATGTTAGAATACAAAATGAAGGTACAGGTAATGATACATTCACAGTTAACATAGATGATTATCCAGCAGGCTGGTCTGTTGACCCCGTTTCTTTCCAAGTAGAAGACATACCTGCAGGTGGTGAAAAGCTTGTTAGGCTTAATGTGTCAATTAGATCAGGTGAAGATAACAAAGCATTTACCATTAATTTAACAGCATCATCAGATGAGGCTCAGAAAGAGAATCCACCTAAATATGCTAACAAAACAGTAAGTATTATTACGATAGTTAACCAAGAATATTGGATTGATTTATCCGTTGCAGACTCAGATAGAACTGTTGAAGCTACGGTTGGAGTGCCAGTTTCAATCACGATTGATGTTGATAATTTGGGAACTGGTGACGATATAATAGCGATGACTAATACGCCGCCAGAAGGTTGGACTGGTGTGGATTTCAGTAATCCTTTCATTAACGTTGCAGAGGGTAATCAAGAAGAAGTCACTTTGACAATCACAGTCCCTGAAAGTACTTCAAAAGGTGACTACAGTTTAGTCGTCAAGGGAGTTTCTGATTGTGAAGGCTGTGAGAATGGAACAAAGTCTACAGATTCTATTACATTAACCGTTAAAGTTGATTTAAGCAGAGGTGTTGAAGTAAGTACAGATGTAACTGAAATAGAGAAGTTACCAGGAACTACAGCTTCTTTCACAATTGATGTTAAGAATACAGGAGATGGGGCCGATAATCTCATAGTTTCAATTTTAGATGATGACTTGGGTTGGGCTTTTTCTAATACAACCTCATTGACCTTGGACAAAGATCAGACGGGTTCTGTAACAGTCAATGTTACATTACCAGAGTATGTTTTAGATAATTTGACTAACCAAGAAAGAAATGCATTACAAGCTAATACCTATTCCATAACTGTAAAAGTTAAGTCGGGGGGAGATTTATCAGTTAGTGATACTGCATCTTTACAAGTAGATAT